>NZ_CALBEX010000124.1 GCF_937889215.1 uncultured Limnohabitans sp. | reverse complement strand
TTCTATGAAGTGGCGCCCAACATCTTGATGACCCGCCATGCCATCACCATCCGTTCACTGTGCTTCTCGGTCAAAACCTTGAAAAAGTTGCCACCTGAATTGCAAGCGGCCATTGTCAAAGCGGGCAAAGAAGCCGGTGCGTATGGCCGCGACATCGAGTCGTCTCAAGACCAGGCCAAGCTGGACAAATACGCCAAGGAAGGCAAGCTCAAGCAAGTGACTTTCACTCAGCGCGCAGAGATGCAAAAACTGGTGGACCCGGTCATGGCCGCTTATGCCAAAGAAGTTGGCGCTGATGCGATCTTTGCCAAGATCAACGCATTGAAATAAGGCGACAAGCTTGCGGTGGCCTTGGGGTCACCGCAAGCATTTTTTTGGGTTGGAAGGTGTTCATGAAAAAACTGTTGTCTGTCATTGATGCGGTGCTGTCTTTTTTGCTCATCTTTACGCTCTTGCTTTTGTTGGTCCCGGTGTGCATGCAGATTTTTTCACGCTACACCGATCTGATCCCCCGATACATGTGGACCGAAGAGATGAGTCGGTTCTTTTTTGTGTGGTTGATCATGTTGGGCGCCACCTTAGGCGTGCGAGAAAAAATGCACTTCGATGTGGATTTTTTACCCCAACTGTCAGCCCAAGCCAGCCGGGTGCTGCTGTTCTTGTGTCAGGTGCTCATGTTGATTTTTTCAGGCGTCATTTTTTACTGGGGCATTGAGTTCACGCAATTTGGTTGGAATCAGACTTCTGAATTGGCCGACATGCCCATGTGGTGGATTTTCATTGCCTGGCCCATCGCGGGTTTTTTATGGATCGTTTTTCTGCTGGATCACATGTTCAGCAAACCCGCAAGCGATGAAGGTCTGAACCAGGAGTCCACAAGTTGAGCTCATCACTTTTTTCACCGGGCATGGCTGCTTTGGTTTTGTTTGGCAGCTTTTTCCTGCTTTTGGCGATCAGGGTCCCTGTGGCTTTTGCGCTGGGCTTGGCTTCTTTGCCGGTCTTGGTGCTTGAACCCCGACTCTCGCCCATGGTGTTGTTCAATGAAACTTTCAAGACCTACAACTCTTTTATTTTGTTGGCAGTCCCGTTCTTTTTGCTCACGGCCAATTTGATGAACGGCGGTGGCATCACGCAGCGCATGATGCGTTTGTCGCGTGCGATGGTGGGGCATTTCCCTGGAGGCCTGGCGCAAATCAACGTGCTCTTGTCGATGTTTTTTGCGGGCATTTCAGGTTCGGCCAGTGCCGATGCCGCAGGACAAGGCAAGTTGTTCATCCAGGCGCAGGTCAAGGAAGGCTATGACCTGTCCTTTTCGATCGCGGTGACGGCGGTGTCTTCGGTGTTGGCGGTGATCATTCCACCCTCCATCTTGATGGTGGTGTGGGGCGGTGTGATCTCGACATCCATTGGTGCCATGTACTTGGCGGGCATTGTGCCGGGGGTTTTGTTGGCCTTGGCCATGATGGCCACCGTACACGCCTACGCAGTCAAACGCAATTACCCGGTTTACCCCCGCGCTAATTTGGCTGAGCTGGTCAAGGCGCTGGCGGTCTCTTTGCCGGCTTTGATGACGCCTGTGATCATTGTGGGCGGCATCTTGTTGGGCTGGTTCACGGCGACGGAGTCAGCCGCTGCGGCGGTGTTGTATGCGTCCGTATTGTCTTTGCTTTTTTACCGCGAAATGGGCTTGAAGCAATTCATCGCTGCGGTGTTGGATACGGGCAAACTTTCTGCCGTGGCTCTGTTTTGCGTGGGCACCGCTTCGGTTTTTGGTTGGTTGCTGGCTTATTACCAAATCCCCAAAGCCTTATTGACCAATGTGCAAACCTGGGGTCTGGGTGTGATCGGTGTCGGTTTGTTTATTGCAGTGGCGTTTTTGGTGGTGGGCTGCTTTTTGGATGCGATCCCTGCCATCATCATCGTGGGCACCACTTTGCAGCCCTTGGCCGAGTCGGTGGGCATGCATCCCGTGCATTTCGCGATTGTGGGTATTTTGTCTTTGGCGTTTGGCTTGGTCACGCCGCCTTATGGCATGTGCCTGATGATTGCGTGCGCGGTGGCCAAAGTGCCGTTGCGATTTGCCATCAAGGACACCATGATCATGGTGGTGCCCATGTTGGTGGTGCTTTTTGCGGTCATCGTTTTCCCCGAGATCGCTTTGTTCTTGCCACGATTTTTCTCGCCTGAAATGATCAACTGAGCCGAGATGCCTGCATGCCTTCTTCAACACCGTTGAGTGACGTTTTGGGGGGCCGAATCGATGGGCTTGATCTTGCCCATCCGCTCACCGCTGATCAGCAGACGTGGTTGGCCGATACCTTGCACCGACATGGTTTCATCGTGGTCAAGAACCAGTCTTTAACGGCCGCGCAAATGGTCACCTTTGCCAGGTCATGGGGACGGCCTTCGCCGCACGTCATTGACACCTTCCACCATCCTGACGATGCCAATATTCTGGTTCTTTCGAATGTTTTTAAGGATGGCGAACCCACGGGGCTGGTCGATGCAGGCACCTATTTCCATACCGATTATTCTTATTTAGAGGATGTGGCGCGGTGCACCATCCTGCATGCGCAGGATGTACCGCCAGCGCCCAACGGCACCCGCTTTGCTAACCAAGCCAAAGCCTATGCCGACTTGCCTGCATCCATGAAAGACAAAATTCAGGGGTTGGTGGTCAAGCACCATTACGGCAACCGCGATGACCTCAACCAACGCTCGCGGACTGTGGCATCGGTGCTCAATCCGGACCAAGCCAAAAAGGTCAATTGGGTCAGGCACCCGCTGGTCAGGAAACACCCCTTCACCGGACAACCCGCTCTTTACGCCGTCAGCGGCAGTGCTTTTGGGATCGAGGGCATGGACGACGAGGCGGCTTTGGCACTGCTGCGTGGGCTCTCAGCACACGCCACGCAAGCGGCCTATTGCCATACACACAATTACGAGAACGGGGATGTCATTGTGTGGGACAACGCATTGTTGCTGCACAGCGCGCCGCTTGTTGATTTGACGCGGCCACGCACCTTGTGGCGCGTGACCGTGCTCAATCCATTGATGCATTGAGCATCAAGGCATGTATTGGCCGCCGTTGACCTCAATGATCTGGCCCGTCACATAGCCGGACATTTGTTCTGACGCCAAATACACGAAAGCACCCGCGCATTCTTCGGCCGTGCCAAGTCGGTTCATGGGAATGGTGGCTTTGAAACCTTCCAACATTTGGGGAGTCGAGAAACGCTCATGAAAGGGTGTGGTGATCACGCCAGGTGCGACCGCGTTGACCCGGATATGGTCTTTCACCAATTCCTTGGCCAGTCCCCGTGTCATGGTGGAGACGAAACCCTTGGAGCCTGCGTATAGCGATGCGCCAGCACCCCCGCCATGTCGCGCGGCCACCGAGGTGACGTTGATCACCACACCGCCCTGACCCTGTTGGCGCATGGCCTTCACGGCAGCGGCCGTGCACATCATGGCCGAGCGCACATTCAGGTAGACCACGTTGTCAAACAATTCATCGGTGATCTCTTCAATGGGGACACGCTGTACCAAAGCGCCAGCGTTGTTGATCAGGACGTCGATGCGGCCAAAAGCCTGAACGGTTTCATCTACCAGCCGTTGGCATTGGGCAGATTCGAGCACATCGCCTTTAAGCAATATGGCTTGTGCGCCTGTGGCTTTGACACGGTCCAGGACTTCTTCGGCAGGTCCCTGGCTGCTGTTGTAATGCACGGCCACACGTGCTCCTAATTTGCCAAAGGCCACAGCGGCAGCTGCGCCGATACCGGTGCTGGAGCCGGTGATCAAAACCACTTTGTCTTTCAGATCGTTCAACATGCAAGTCTCCTGGTCATTGGATTTGTACGCAGCAAGAGCGCTGGGCAGAATTCATTATCAGCAGGCGTGACATGCGGACCAATCAAATGGGCGACAAGCTTGGCCTGAGGCCTTCAAGGCCCCGAAGTCCAGGCGTTTGGCCAAGGGCCGACTGTTTGTCAAAGATGTTGAACGCGCTGCAAAAGTTCGCACTGGCAGGCATGGATGAACCAGTTGAACCAAGCCGTTTGGACCCCAAAAAAAAGAAGCCAGGGGCGCATGTAAAAAATCAACTTTGTTTGCATAATGGCAATACATAAGCGAGGTCTCATATTTATCAGGCCTCGCACAAAGCCAAGGAGATGCCTCATGAATGCCACCGCCGCTGCAACGCCCCCCTCATACACGCCGCCTGACACCCGTTATGTGTGGTTTCGCAGTCGCGACGATGTACAGCCCTACCTGAACGAAACGGCGGTGCGCATCCGGGCGGGCATCATGTTGATCGTGCCAATTTTCATGGCCTTCACGTTGGTGGACATTGTGTTTGGCACGCGTTGGAACATCACCGGCAATGTCATCCGTGACACCTTTGACACCGATTTTGATGGGCGGATTTTGTACATGGTCGAGGCGGTGCGGCGCACCTACGACTACACCGTGCAAACCTGGTTCTTGTTGTATGCCTTGTTCGAGATGCTGGCGGGCATGAGTGTCAAAACTTCTTACCTCTCGCCCACCATTTGGCTGTCCAACTGGCTGGCGCGGCGCGCGCCAGCCGTTTGGAAACCGCTGGCCCCCAAGCGCTTTGCCTGGGGCATCGGTGCCAGCATGATTGCCTTGTGCCTGGTGTTTTTTCACCCCGAAAAATTCGCCGCCTTTGTCAACACCGTCACCACCCTTCAGTTGCTGCCCACCACCGAGCAATACCTGCCGCGCTGGCTGCCTTTGGTCATGGTTTGGGTGTGCCTGGGCTTCATGTGGCTGGAGGCGATTTTGGGCTTTTGCGTGGGCTGCCAACTGCATGCGCTGTTTGTCAAATTGGGCTGGTTGCAGGAAGAGTGCGAAGAGTGCAACAACCTGAGCTTCAACTGAGGCGTTCACAGTTGGGCCCTTGGGGCTTGGGGGCTCTTGAATTTAGGGTGTAATCAAGCTCCTTTTCATATGCCTCACTTCGGGTGAGTTTTGCGCCATGTCCACCTCAATCCTCTCCAAAATCCAGACTGCGGCCCTGATGGGTTTGCTGGCTTTGTCGGCCGCTTTTTCTTCGGCAGCCCAGGCCCAAACCACGCTGCGCTTGACCACCATCCCTGAGGAAGCCGCCACCGAGCAGGTGCGCAAGTTCACACCCTTGGCCAACTACCTGGAAAAACAGTTGGGCATGAAGGTGCAGTTCACGCCCGTGACCGATTACCCGGCCGCCGTGGAGTCGCTGGTCAACAAGAAGGTCGATGTGGTCTGGCTTGGTGGTTTTACTTTTGTGCAAGCCAACATCCGCTCGGGCGGCAAGATCGTGCCTTTGGCGCAGCGCGAAGAAGACACCAAATTCCAGTCGGTGTTCATCGCTAAAACCAATTCGGGCATCAAATCCTTGGCCGACATGAGGGGCAAGCAGGTCTCGTTCGGCTCGCAAAGCAGCACCTCGGGCCATCTGATGCCGCGCAGCTTCTTGCTGCAAGCCAGCATTGACCCAGAAAAAGACTTCAAACGCATCGCCTACAGCGGCGCGCACGACGCCACCATCGCCTCGGTGGTCAGCGGCAAGGTCGACGCTGCGGCGCTCGACATCACCGTTTGGAAAAAGTTCGTGACCGAAAACAAGGTCAACACGCAAGACGTGAACGTTTTCTTCACCACCGCGCCTTACTTCAACTACAACTGGTCCGTGCACGCTGACATGCCCGCTGATTTGCGCGAAAAACTCAAGGCCGCCTTGTTGGCCCTGAACCCGGCCAACCCCGAGCACGCCGAGATCCTGAAGCTCAACCGCGCCACCCGCTACGTGCCCACCACGCCCGAGAACTACAAAGGCCTCGAGTCGGCCGCACGCAGCGCGGGCTTGCTGTAAAACCTGAGCAGCAGCGCGGTGAACATCGAGCTATTGGGCCTGGAGGCCCGGCATCCGGCAGCCTTGCCCGGTGCGGCAGCTGCTTTGCGTGCCCTGAACCTGCAACTGGCGGCAGGCGAGCAAGTGGCCATCATCGGCCCGTCGGGCGCGGGCAAGACGACCTTGTTGCAGGTTCTGGCCTGTGCGCAGCGGCCCACCCAAGGCCGCTTGCAGTTGTTGGACGTGAACCCTTGGACGCAATCGGCGGGCGATTTGCGCCGTTTGCGCGGTCAGTTGTTTCTGGCCCCGCAGGTGCCGCCGCTGCCGCCGCGTCAACGCGTGGTGACTTCGGTGCTGGCCGGGCGTTTGCCCAGCATGGGTTTGTGGTCCAGCTTGCGCTCGTTGTTCTACCCCGCCGACATCCCGGCCGCTTACGAAGCGCTGGTGCACTTTGACTTGGGCGACAAATTGTTCGACCGCGTGGACCGCCTCTCGGGCGGTGAACGCCAACGCGTGGGCCTGGCCCGCGCCTTGCTGGCTCCGGCCAGCCTGTGGTTGATCGACGAGCCGCTGTCTGCGCTCGACCCGATGCGCGCCCGCATGGCCATGACCGCTTTGGTGAACTTGGCGGCCGAGCGCCAAGTCACGCTGGTGGCCACGTTGCACCAGGTGGACATGGCGCTGGCGCACTTTCCGCGCATCATCGGCCTGCGAGACGGGCAGCTGGTGTTTGACTTGCCGTCTGCACAAGTCAGCCCCGAGCGCTTGGCGCATTTGTACGACCAGTTCGAGCACGAGTTGCGTGGCGAAGCCCCGCCCATGCCCTCACCAGAAGCCTCTTCAGCCCAGTCCGCGCCTGCGGTGATGCACTGCCGTTGACGCTGTAGCTGGCTGTACCTGGTTCAAGATGACCGCTTCTGTTTCACACCTGCCTGCGCCCCGGCCTCGCCTGGGTGCGCCTGCCCGCGACCCGGCCTTTGTCAAGCGGGTGTTTTGGTTGAGCCTGGCTTTGGTGTTGTTGTGGCCATTGGGCGTGGCCACCGAGTTCCGTTTGTGGGTGCTGTGGGAGCCTGACAACCGAAAAGTGACGGCGCAGTTCTTGTCCACCTTTTGGCCGCTGATTTACAACGCCGAGTTCATGGACATGGTGGTGCGTGAGACTTGGCGCACCGTGGCCATGGCCACCGCGGGGGTCACGCTGGCGCTGGTGCTGGCCATTCCTTTGAGCCTGTTGGCCACGCGGGTTTTGTCGCTGTCGGCTTTGTCGGGCCGCATGGACCGTTGGCCTGCGGTGCTGCGCTGGCTGGTGCGTGCCACGCTGATTGTGCTGCGCAGCATCCCGGAGCTGATCTGGGCACTGGTGTTTGTGCGCGTGGTGGGCCTGGGGCCCACGGCGGGCGTGCTGGCCATTGCGCTGACTTATGGTGGCATGCTGGGAAAGGTCTACGCAGAGATTTTGGAAAGCGGCGAGAGCCACGCCACTCAAAACCTGATGCGCAATGGCAGTGGCCGTCTGCAGGCCTTTGTGTACGCCTTGCTGCCCAGCCACGCGGCTGAGTTGGCCTCTTACACCGTGTACCGCTGGGAATGCGCGATCCGCTCGTCGGTGGTGCTGGGCTTTGTGGGTGCGGGCGGCTTGGGCCAACAACTCGACAACTCGATGAAGATGTTCAACGGCGGCGAAGTAGCCACCATGCTGCTGGTGTTCATCGCGCTGGTGGCCGTGGCCGACCGCGTGAGCACCTGGTTGCGAAAGGCGCTGGCATGAAGTCTTCAGGCACCTTGTTTTCTTCACGCGAAGCGGCCAACCCCCCCTACAAATTGCCGCCGCCAATCTTTGATGCGCGCTGCAAAGCGTGTTGGTTCACTTTGGCTTTGCTGGTCTTGGTGGTGGCCAGCTTTGTCTCGCTCGACCTGGACTGGGCGTCTTTTGCGTCCATGGACGCGGCGCGCAGCATGGGCCGCTTTGTGGCGGAGTTTTTCCCGCCTGATTTGTCGCCCGTGTTCGTCAACAAGGTGCTTTGGGCCGCTTGGGAAACACTGGCCAT
The DNA here is from genome assembly GCF_937889215.1 of uncultured Limnohabitans sp. GTDB lineage: Bacteria > Pseudomonadota > Gammaproteobacteria > Burkholderiales > Burkholderiaceae_C > Limnohabitans_A. Next base: position 2,707 of record NZ_CALBEX010000124.1, on the reverse strand, counting down.
GTCGGCCTTGGGCACAGCCATCGCGGCGGTACTGGGCCTGGCGTTGGCCGTGCCCGCTAGCCGCATGTCCACCCAAGACCCGGCTTGGCTGCGCAGCCCCACGCGCTGGTTGCTCAATGCCTTGCGCGCCATCCCAGAATTGGTGTGGGCCGCTTTGCTCTTGATCTCGGCGGGCCTCGGGCCCATGGCCGGCACTTTGGCGCTGGCTCTGCATACCACGGGCGTGCTGGGCCGTTTGTTCGCCGAGGCCATGGAGAACATCCCCACAGGGCCTGGCGACGCCTTGCGCACCCAAGGCGTGGGGCCGTTGCGCGTGTTCTTTTATGCGACCTTGCCCCAGGTGCTGCCGCAGCTCATGAGCTACACGCTGTACCGCTGGGAAAACAACATCCGCGCCGCCGCTGTGCTGGGCGTGGTGGGCGCGGGTGGCTTGGGTCAGATGCTGTCTTTCCACATGGGCCTGTTCCACATGAACAAGACGGCCACCATTTTGGCGGCCATGCTGCTCATGGTGGCCTGTGTGGACGCGCTGAGCTTTGCGGCGCGGCGCTGGTTGACACGTTAATGCGCTGAACTGTTTGCGCCTTGAGTTTGTTGGAGCCCACCCCGTGGGCGATCAAGGCGTGCTGGTGCTGGGTGCTTGTTGGGATCGGCAGACCTTCACCTACTCAAACCAGACTGAAGCCCAACCACGCGGCCGTGCCCCACATCATCAGCGCCACCGCGCCGTCAAGTGCGCGCCAGATGTGCAGGGAATGCAGGCGGCGGCCAAGCCAAAAGGCAGCTGCGCCCAGCACCAAAAACCACAGCATCGAACCCGCTGCCGCACCCAAGCCAAAGACTGTGCTGCCTTGCCCATAAGCCAGCGAGGCGGTGCCGATCAGCACGGCGGTGTCCAGCCAAGCGTGTGGGTTGAGCCAAGAAAACGCCAGCGCCGACAACACGGCCTGACGGCGGGTCACTGCAACGGGGCGCAGAGGCGCGTTGGTGGTGTTTTCTGAACTGCTGGCGCTTTCGGGTGCATCGGCCAGCGTGGCGGCCGGCCCCAAACCGCTGGGCCGCAAAAACCGCTGAAACGCCTGCCAGCCATAGACCGCCAAAAACAGCATGCCTGCGCCCACCAGTGCGCCGTGCAGCTTGTCTGTCAAGCCGCCCAGCTGCGCCAGGCCCAGCACGCCCAGGCCAATCAGCGCCACATCGGCCACGGCGCAAACCGCCACCGTCAGCCACAGGTGCTGGCGCTGCAGGCCCATGCGCAGCACATGCGCGTTTTGCGGGCCAATGGCCATGATCAGCGAGATGCTCAGCACCATACCGGCGGTGAAAGTGGGAAAGCTCAGAATCATGGGAATCTCCGGGGGCCGTGTGCGGCGGTGTGATGCTGGGGCAACTGGATGGCGCTGCCGGTGAATGGCCACGAGTGTGCGCGCCAAGCGTCATGATTTAAACCAAGTTCAATTAAACTCACATCACTTAATTAATATTTAACTCAAACATGCTGGATGCCCGCCAACTCGAAGCCCTGGCCACCGTGGTCGAGCACGGCAGTTTTGGTGCGGCGGCTCAGGCGCTGTCGCTCACCTTGGCGGCCGTGTCTTTGCGCATCAAGGCGCTGGAAGACACCCTGGGCCAGCGCCTGCTGGTTCGAGGCAAGCAGGTGCGGGCCACCCCAGCTGGGCAGAGCTTGCTGGCCCACGTCAAACAGGTGCGCATGATGGAAGCCGATTTGCTGGGCGGCCTGCAAGGCACGTCCACCCCAAGCGGTGCGCGCAAGGCGCCGCGCTGGCAATCGCTGAGCGTGGCCGTGAACGCCGACTCGGTGGCCAGCTGGTTTTTGCCCGGCGTGGCCCCCTTGCTTTTGAAGCACCATTTGCTGCTCGAAATCCTGATCGACGACCAGGACCACACACACGACGCACTCAAAAGCGGCGACGTGATCGGCTGTGTGAGCACCCTGGCCGAGCCCATGCGCGGTTGCGTGGCCGAGCCGCTGGGCACCATGCGTTATTGCTGTGTGGCCACGCCAGCGGTGGTCAAGCGTTGCCAAACGCCCAGCGGCGCGGTGTCGCCGCACAAAATGCTGGCCCAGCCTGCGGTCATTTTCAACCGCAAGGACGCTCTGCAAGACGCGTTTTTGGCCCAGCACTTTGGCCTGCGGCAACCCCATTACTCACGCCACTTTGCCCCGGCGGTCGAGGCCTTCGAGACCGCCATCGCGCTGGGCCTGGGCTGGGGCATGGTGCCCGAGCAGCATCTGGTGCAACGTGCTGCCTTGCACACGGACCCCGCGCAAGCTCTGCAAGAGCTGCTGCCCGGTGCCACGGTGGATGTGGCCCTGTACTGGCAGCACTGGGCCCGCGAGGCCCCGTCAGCCCAGCGCCTGACCGAAGCCGTCAAAACCGCTGCGCGTTTGCATTTGCGGCAGGTGCAGGGGGCATGACCGCTGAATGTTCAGAACCCCGACGGCCCAAGTCGTTGACCTAAACAGCGCGGTGTGTGCCAGCCTTGCTGGCCCGTTTGTCGAAGGTCAAAACGGTTTCGCAGCCCAGTGACTGCATTTGTGCACCGATCAGGTGATCAGCGAAATCTCCACCCTGGTTTTGCCAAGCTTTGGCGGCGGATAACAAGACCGGCAGGGCCTCGAAGCGCAGCCCAGGAAAAGCCAGCAGGGCTGCCAAAGTGGCTTGGCATTGCGCCAATGAATACC
>NZ_CALBEX010000123.1 GCF_937889215.1 uncultured Limnohabitans sp. | reverse complement strand
TATCCGTACGATTCAGCGTGACCTCAAAGTACGTATGGCGTATTTGCTGTTCGCAATTTTTTGATCGTGCTCGACTGAGTGCTGCTTTCGAGCTCTCCCGCGTCGACCAGTTCAATTATGCGTGCGTGACTGTTGCGGTGATCTATGCGGGAGATGTGGGTTCAAACCTACCCCGCCTCGAGGCACCAGTGATCCGCTTCGCTACTCCTGGTGCAAGGTTTGTATGCGGCTTTGGCCGCAGGGCGGGGATTTTCAAAACTCCCGATCGTGGTTTGCGTAGGAAATGAGCGCATGCCCGAATCTTCCCCCGGCTCTGGCTGGGACCGGCGCGTCGGTCATCTTCGATGCCCGTCACCTGCGCTTCTCGCGTCGAGAGCTGGCCTAGCCACCCGGCCGCGATGGCAAGCCATCTTGTCGCAGCCGGGCGGCCAGGCCAGCTCTCGTCAGGTGCGCCTGCTGAGGCTGGTCACGGCATAAAGCCGTTCGTGTCGTCCCTTCGGGACCCGCTCTCTATTTATACGTGCCCAGCCTCAGCTCCCAGCCATTTCCGGGGGCTGCTTCGGGCATGCGCTCATTTCGTTGTGTTGGCACCGGGTGCATGGTGGTTTGACTTCCCAAAGAAGCGTTTCCACCGCTGACATTTTCGGAGTGTTCACATGCATGCAAACCGCATCATTTTGGGCGACTGCTGCCGCGTCATGCCCACGCTGCCCCCGGCTTGCGCCGATTTCATCCTGACCGACCCGCCTTATTTGGTCAACTACAAAGACCGCGAGGGCCGTAGCATCAAAAACGACGTTGAGGCCGATTGGCTGATGCCTGCTTTTCGGGAAGCGTATCGAGTGCTCAAGCCTGATTCGTTGTGCGTGAGTTTCTACGGCTGGACCAAAACCGATTTGTTCTATGCCGCCTGGAAGGCCGCAGGTTTTCGCATCGTTGGGCACATCACTTTCCCGAAGCGTTACGCCTCGGCTTCACGCCTGATGCGGTACAGCCACGAAAACGCTTATCTCCTGGCTAAAGGCAGTCCCCGCCCACCTGAACACCCGATCGGGGATGTGATCGATTGGAGTTATTCGGGCAACCGCTATCACCCCACCGAAAAGCCTTTGAGCGTGCTCACACCGCTGATTGAGTCGTTTTGTCCCCGAGATGGTTTGGTGCTGGACCCATTCGCTGGCTCAGCCTCAACCCTGGTTGCCGCCCGCTCAGTTGGCAGGCAATACCTGGGGATTGAGCTGGACCCGAACTATCACGGCGCGGCCGTGCGCAGGCTCAACGGCTACAGCGCAGGCCAAGCGGCTTACCTTGACCGAGAGCGGGCAACTGCTGCAAGCGTCTATTACATGGAGCGTGCAGCATGAGCGCCGAAATCGAAAACCGCATTTGCGACTATTTGCGCGGCTATGGCCGGCACGACCTTTCGGCACTGGAGAGCCTGGCGCAATTTGGTATGTGGGGCGTTGTCGCTCAGTGTGAGCTGCTGGCCCGAGCATCGACCTTTATCAAAATTCTTGATGAAAACGAGTTGCGTGCCGTGGCGGCCGGTGTGGTCAATTTGGTTGACTTGGCCAATCGGGTTGCCGCTGAATTGAAAGGCCGTAACCCATGACTTACCTGGTGGACGTTTGCAATGATGCGATCAGCTTGCGCTTGTCGTTGACTTCTGAACAGTTCACCGGTCCAGCCGGACCGGTGACTGTTCTCAAGCTGCCCATCCCCTTAAGTTTCGCGTGCAAAGCACGGAACTTGTCAGAGCTGGGCGGTGGAGAGCTTCGAACGGTTTTTGTCTTCAAGCGCATCGATATGGACCCACTCGGGTTTGATGCTTTTGCAAGAAATTTGTGCCGGGACACCGATTGGCTGGAAGGCCAGTGCCTGGCCCTTCCAGTGGCCAATGCGAGGGCTTGCGTCATGGTCGTGGCCACTGGGCGGCCGATTTTGTTTATTGATACGCAGGGCTATTCATACGCCCGCTATGTTGCGAGGTTGGGATGAACGCCGAAGAAGAAATTTCCGAATTTGATGCGGTGGACTATTGGCTTTTTGAACGCATGGTCCCTGGTCCGTGGTTACTGCTTACGGACGCAGAGCGAAAACTGCTTTCAGACCTGGCACGGCAACGGTTGTCTTTTGAAACGCTTGAAGAGCGTGGACGCGACCGGCTGGATTTTCAGGAAGTGGCGGTTTGGACTGTCCGGGAGGCATTGGCGAGGGCGTTCCTGGCTGGGGCTCAGCGGATGCCGCTTTGATTGAGCCATTCAGGGTGCACGGTTGTCGCAAGGCAGCTGTGCGCCTTGTGCTACTGGCGTGGCAGGCAGTTTAATCAGTTGCTTCGCAAAGTATGTTCTCTTGGAGAAGGCTAAAGCCCTCTCCGCCGCGCTGCACTGCGCTTCGCTCCGTTGCGCTTGGCATCCTCTATCAATGCCGACTCGCTGCGCGAATCGGCGCTGTCCGAGGGCTTACAGCCCCTCGGCAGCCCGTGTGCTGATGCGCTCAGCTAGAGCCGTTATCTCTGCCATTTCATTGGCAGTCAGTTTGAGCTTTGCAAGCGTGGCCAACGCATTTTGTGCTTGTAGGGTTGCTGCGGACTCGGCCACTTGCGATTGCACGATGGTCTCGTGCGCAAGTAGACCGAACTCGTCAGCACTCAGACGGTTGCCTCGAATGGGTCCAATTGCCGCGTGTCGTTTGGCGTCATGGTTGATGGCCCCCACTTGGGTGATGGCCAAGCCCAA
>NZ_CALBEX010000122.1 GCF_937889215.1 uncultured Limnohabitans sp. | reverse complement strand
CCCCATAGCTGAAAAACCGGTACTGCTGCGCGATCGCGTGGCGGTACAAACCCATGATGTGCTCGTAACCTGCAAAGGCGCTGACCAGCATCATCAAGGTGCTCTTGGGCAGGTGGAAGTTGGTGATCAGGCGGTCCACCACCTGGAACTCAAAACCTGGCGTGATGAAGATTTGTGTGTCGCCACTGGCTTGGCCTGATTTTGCCCACGACTCCAGCGTGCGCACGGTGGTTGTGCCTACCGCCAGCACTTTGCCGCCGCGTGCCTTGCACGCGGCAATCGCGTGCTGCGTGGCTTCGGGCACTTCGTACCACTCGCTGTGCATGTGGTGTTCGGCGATGTTCTCGGTCTTGACCGGCTGGAACGTGCCCGCGCCCACATGCAGCGTCACGCTCGCGGTGTGCACGCCACGCGTTGCCAGAGCGGCCAAGACACCTTCGTCAAAATGCAGCGCGGCCGTGGGCGCGGCCACTGCGCCGGGTGCTCGTGCAAACACGGTCTGGTAGCGCTGGGCATCTTCTTCCGAGTCGGAGTGGGTGATGTAAGGCGGCAAGGGCACATGACCGTGCTTTTCCATCAAGGCGTGCGGCTCGTCGCTCAGTTGCAGGTGAAACAGCTGGCCGTTTTCATCGGGCCAACGGCCCAGAAGTACGGCGTCAAACCCGCCGTTGTGGGCGCCGCCCATCATGAACATCTTGCCGCCGATCAAAGGCTTTTTGCTCACCTTCATGTGCGCCACCACTTGGTGGCCAGGCAGCACGCGTTCGATCAGCAGTTCGAGCTTGCCACCCGAGGCCTTCTCGCCAAAGATACGGGCCTTGACCACCTTGGTGTCGTTGAAGACCAGCAGATCGCCCGCTTGGAGCAAGCTGGGCAGTTCGTGAAAGATGCGGTCTACCACCGCAGGCGAAGAGCCATCGAGCAAGCGCGAGCCGCTGCGTTTGGTGGCGGGGTGCTGCGCAATCAGTTCGAGGGGCAGCTCAAAGTCGAAATCGCTGAGCGTGAAGTTGCGCGTGGAGGTGGGGAAGTCAGATGTCATGGGGCTTCAGGGCCGGACAGGCCCGTACAAAGTGAAAAACAGTCACCACACCTGCAGGTGTGGCATGGGGTGCACAGCGCCATGCGCACCGAGCGCGTGGCAGGGCGGCTTCATTCAAGCCATCAAGGTCAAATATCAATATTC
>NZ_CALBEX010000121.1 GCF_937889215.1 uncultured Limnohabitans sp. | reverse complement strand
GTGTTTGTCGTTCACATACTGCACAAAGTTGGCCACGGTCTTGGGGGCTTTGTCTGTGTACAACTCGGCGTCGATGGCGCCCACAGACGTGAGGATGCGGACCTTGGTGGTGGCGCTCTGTGCCTGAGCCGCGGCGGGGCTGAGCAGCGCAGGCAGGCTCAAGAGCAGAGCCAAAGCCATGGCGGTGCTTCGGCGTTGGGGCAAGGGTGTGTGGGCGAGTGTCATGGATTTCAATTTCGGCAAGGGCTGCTCAGGGCGATTGCATGAGCTGTTCGGTGGCCAGTTTCTTGTTCTGCAATCGGGTCGATGAGGGTGGTATGGCCAAGGCTTTGGCGTAGGCTTGGGCGGCCAGTGCCAGGTGCAGGTCGCCCAAATTTTCCAGGGCCAGCGCGTAGTCTGGGCGGGCCTGAATGGCCGCTTGCAAAACCACCAGCGCTTCGTCGAGGCGATGGTCACGGGCCAGCAAGGCGGCCAGGTTGTTGTGAGGTTCGGGCAACTCAGGGAAAGACAGCGTCAAAGCGCGCAGTGTGGCGATGGCCGCCTGGGTTTGGGCTTGTCCGGTCTGGATGTGGCTGAGCAGCAAGCGCATTTGCGGATCGGTGGGCGAAGTTTTCAGGTGGGCATCGGCCATGGCCTGCGCTTTGTCCCACTGGCTGGTTAGCACCAAGGCGTTGACTTCGCTGTACAGGTCCGCACGCGCGCCCAAGCTGAAGGTCCAGAGGGTGCAAAAAACCATCAAGGTCAGCAGGGGGCGCATGCGGGCAAAGAAAGTAAGAGGTGAAAGGAAAGGGTCTGAGGCGGGTCTGTCAAGGCGGCAAAACCCGGCCCAAAAAGAGCGTTGGGGCAGACGGCTCGGGGATATACTGAGCAGTCATTGTAGCGGAGCCCCTGCGGCCTCCCGTGTTGCAAAAGCCCAAGCCACCCCTTGTGTAAGGTGGCTTTTTCATCTGTTTCGTCTTGCCTTGAATCCGACATGAGTTTGCGCATTTTCAACACGCTCAGCCGTGCTGTTTCCGAGTTTTCCCCGGCTGAGCCAGGCCATGTGCGCCTGTACGTGTGCGGCATGACGGTTTACGACCTGTGCCACCTGGGCCATGCCCGCTCGATGATCGCCTTTGACGTGGTTCAGCGCTGGCTCAAGGCCAGCGGTTACCAAGTGACCTACGTGCGCAACGTGACCGATATTGATGACAAGATCATCAAACGTGCCCTTGAAAACGGCGAAACCATTCGCAGCTTGACCGACCGCATGATCGATGCCCTGCACCAGGACGCCGATGCCCTGGGCATTGAACGCCCTCAGCACGAACCCCGCGCCACCGACTACGTGCCCCAGATGCTGCGCATGATCGGCACATTGGAAGCCAAAGGCTTGGCTTACCAAGCTGGCAATGGCGATGTGAACTTCTCGGTCCGCAAGTTCCCCGGTTATGGCAAGTTGTCGGGCAAGTCGCTGTACGAACTGCATGCCGGTGAGCGCGTGGCGGTGGAGACCGACAAACAAGACCCACTCGATTTTGTCCTCTGGAAGAGCGCCAAGCCGACCGAGCCTGAAGATGTGAAATGGGCCAGCCCCTTTGGCGCGGGCCGTCCTGGCTGGCACATCGAGTGTTCGGCCATGGCTTGCGAACTGTTGGGCGAGACCTTCGACATCCATGGCGGCGGGGCCGATCTGCAGTTCCCGCACCACGAAAATGAAATCGCCCAAAGCGAGGGCGCCAACGGTCTGCCGTTGGCCCGCTTTTGGATGCACAACGGCTTCATCAATGTGGACAACGAGAAGATGTCCAAAAGCCTGGGCAACTTTTTCACCATCCGCGATGTGCTGAAAGAATTCGATGCCGAAACCGTGCGCTTTTTCATTGTGCGCAGCCATTACCGCAGCTCGCTCAATTACAGCGATGTGCATCTGAGCGACGCCAAAGGTGCCTTGAAACGGCTCTACACCGCTTTGCAGGCCGTGCCGCCTGCCAATGTGACGGTCGATTGGGCCGAGCCCTTGGCCGCCCGATTCAAGGCGGCCATGGACGAAGACTTCGGCACACCCGAGGCGGTGGCGGTTTTGTTCGAGTTGGCCAGTGAAGTCAACCGCAGTGGCTCGCCCGAGCGCTCGGGCCTGCTCAAAGCTTTAGGGGCCTTGCTGGGTTTGTTACAAACCGACCCGACCACCTATTTGCAAGCCGGCGCCGGGCTCGACGAGGCGGCCATCCAGCAGCACATCCAGGCCCGAGCCGACGCCAAGAAAGCCAAAAATTTTGCCGAGGCCGACCGCATCCGCAACGACTTGTTGGCCCAAGGCATTGTCTTGAAAGATGCCGCCACAGGCACGACTTGGGAGTCGGTTCAGTGACGGTGGTGGCCAGCACGGCTGTGGTGCCCGTCACGCCCGAGTATTGGGCCGATGCCTGTGCGCACCTGGCCAAAAAAGACCGGGTCATGAAAAAGCTCATCCCCCAGTTTGGCAATGCCATCCTGGAAACCCGGGGAGACGCTTTTGTCACTTTGGCGCGCTCCATTGTGGGCCAGCAAATTTCGGTCAAGGCCGCGCAATCCGTTTGGGACCGCTTTGCCGTGCTGCCCAAGCGGCTCACCCCTGCGGCCGTGCTCAAACTCAAGGTCGACGACATGCGGGCAGCGGGTTTGTCGGCGCGCAAGGTCGAATACCTGGTCGATCTGGCGGTGCACTTCAGCTCGGGCACGGTGCACGTCAAGGCCTGGCAAGAGATGGACGACGAGGCCATCATCGACGAGCTGGTGGCGATTCGGGGCATTGGTCGCTGGACGGCTGAGATGTTCCTGATCTTTCACCTCATGCGGCCCAACGTGTTGCCGCTCGACGATGTGGGCTTGATCAATGGCATCAGCCGCAACTATTTTTCTGGCGAGCCGGTCAGTCGCAGCGATGCCCGTGAAGTGGCGCAGGCCTGGAGTCCGTATTCGACTGTGGCAACTTGGTATATTTGGCGCTCGCTGGACCCTGTGCCAGTGGCGTATTGAGGGTGGGACGAGGCGTCCCCCCGGTTTTGAACAGAGGAGTCACACTTGGGCAAAAAAACATTTCTCGACTTTGAGCAACCCGTTGCCGAACTCGAAGCCAAGATCGAAGAGTTGCGCTATGTGCAAACCGAGTCGGCGGTGGACATCACCCTCGAAATCGACCAGCTGAGCAAAAAAAGCCACCAGCTGACCAAAGACATTTACAGTGACCTGAGCCCCTGGCAGGTGACCAAAATCTCGCGCCACCCTGAGCGCCCTTACACGTTGGACTACATCAAAGGCATCTTCACCGACTTTGTTGAAATGCACGGCGACCGCCACTTTGCTGACGACTTGTCCATCGTGGGCGGCTTGGCCCGGTTCAATGGCCATGCCTGCATGGTGCTGGGCCAGCAAAAAGGGCGCG
>NZ_CALBEX010000120.1 GCF_937889215.1 uncultured Limnohabitans sp. | reverse complement strand
CCTAAAGGCCGCAACGTGGTTTTGGAGCGCTCATTCGGCGCCCCCACCGTGACCAAGGACGGTGTGTCCGTGGCCAAGGAAATCGAACTCAAAGACAAGCTGCAAAACATGGGCGCGCAGATGGTCAAGGAAGTCGCTTCCAAGACTTCTGACAACGCTGGAGACGGCACCACCACCGCGACCGTGTTGGCCCAAGCCATCGTGCGCGAAGGCATGAAGTACGTTGCCGCCGGCATGAACCCCATGGACTTGAAGCGCGGCATCGACAAAGCAGTGACTGCTTTGATCGAAGAGCTGAAGAAAGCCACCAAGGCCACCACCACCACCAAAGAAATTGCCCAAGTCGGTTCGATCTCTGCCAACAGCGACCACAGCATCGGCGAAATCATCGCCAAAGCCATGGACAAAGTGGGCAAAGAAGGCGTGATCACTGTCGAAGACGGCAAGTCTTTGGACAACGAACTCGACATCGTTGAAGGCATGCAGTTTGACCGCGGCTACCTGTCGCCTTACTTCATCAACAACCCTGAGAAGCAAGCTGCTTTGTTGGACAACCCCTTCGTGTTGTTGTTCGACAAGAAGATCAGCAACATCCGCGACTTGTTGCCCACACTGGAAGCCGTTGCCAAAGCTGGCCGTCCTTTGTTGATCATTGCTGAAGAAGTTGAAGGCGAAGCCTTGGCAACTTTGGTGGTGAACACCATCCGTGGCATCTTGAAGGTTGTGGCTGTCAAGGCTCCTGGCTTCGGCGATCGTCGCAAAGCCATGTTGGAAGACATCGCCATCTTGACCGGCGGCAAAGTGATCGCTGAAGAAGTCGGCCTGACACTCGAAAAAGTGACTTTGGCTGACCTCGGCCAAGCCAAGCGCATCGAAGTGGGCAAAGAAAACACCATCATCATCGACGGCGCTGGTGCTGCTGGCGACATCGAAGCCCGCGTCAAACAAGTGCGCATGCAAATCGAAGAAGCCACTTCTGACTACGACCGCGAAAAGCTGCAAGAGCGCGTGGCCAAGTTGGCTGGCGGTGTGGCCGTGATCAAGGTCGGCGCTGCCACTGAAGTCGAAATGAAGGAAAAGAAAGCCCGCGTTGAAGACGCCCTGCACGCTACCCGCGCTGCTGTGGAAGAAGGCATCGTGGCTGGCGGTGGCGTGGCATTGCTGCGTGCACGTCAAGCGGCTGGCGTCATCAAAGGCGACAACGCTGACCAAGAAGCCGGTATCAAACTGGTGTTGAAAGCCATCGAAGCGCCTCTGCGCGAGATCGTGTACAACGCCGGTGGCGAGCCATCGGTGGTGGTGAACGCTGTGTTGGCCGGTTCGGGCAACTACGGTTTCAACGCAGCCAACGACACCTACGGTGACATGATCGAAATGGGCATCTTGGACCCCACCAAAGTGACACGCACTGCCTTGCAAAACGCAGCGTCCGTGGCCTCTTTGATGTTGACCACCGAGTGCATGATTTCCGAAGCACCGAAAGACGAATCCGGCGCTGGCGGCGGCATGCCTGACATGGGCGGCATGGGTGGTATGGGCGGCATGGGCATGTAATGGCCCCGCTGTCTGGACTGAGGGCTCAGGCCCTCACCCGGCCAAACAAAAGCCCCGCAAGGTTCGCGCCTTGCGGGGCTTTTTTATTCACACATAAGCGTGCAAACGGCCGCGCTGATCGTAGGTGGTCAAAAATGGCAGGGCACTGGGCAAGCGGTCTTGGCAAGAACTGCGGTGAACCAAGGGCATCAATGGCTTGGCTTGTGCTTGCAAACGCTGCTGGTCGTAAAGACGGCGGCTGTCTGGATGACCGAGCACCTCGTAGGCGCCATTGAGCCGGGCCATCTTCGCCGCAGCCGCCAGGCCCGCACCCTCTTGCCGGTCAGGGTGGTAGCGTTTGGCCAAAGCGCGGTAAGCCGCCCGAATAACATCCGGCTCGGCTTCGGGTGCAACCCCCAACTCGGCGTAAAAGTCCATGGTCTGGTCCATGGCTTGAATTATGGAATTGCAATACCTTATTTGTATATATATTGGTAATTTAAACGTATCTAAGTGTTAAATTCAATACCAATCGAGGACACCATGGCGCTGTGACGCCTCAGCGCATCGAATTCATGGACGAAATTGCTGCAGCAAACCGGCCGTGGAAGGGTCCAGCCCGGCCGCATCGCCCGAAGCCAAGCGCGCATGGATGTCTTTGGCCAGCACCTTGCCCAGCTCCACGCCCCATTGGTCAAAGCTGTTGATGCCCCAGACCGAGCCACTGACAAACACACGGTGTTCCTGCAAGGCGATCAGCGCCCCCAAGCTGGCAGGCGTGAGTTCATCAAGCAGCAAGAAGGTGCTGGGTCGGTTGCCGGGAAAGTGCTTGTGCCCCCCTTCGTCGGCTTGGCCCAGCATCAGCGCCTGGGCCTGCGCGATCACATTGGCCAGCAACAGTTCGTGGTGGTCTTTCAGGATGTGCGTAGGCTTTTTCACGGCGATGAATTCCACCGGCACCACATCCGTGCCCTGGTGCAGCATCTGAAAATAGGCATGCTGGCCGTTGGTGCCCGGCTCGCCCCAAAGCACGGGTGAGGTGCCATAGGGCAGCGCATGGCCGTTGCGGTCTACGCGCTTGCCGTTGCTTTCCATCTCGAGCTGTTGCAAATACGCGGGCACGCGTCGCAAGGCGCTGTGGTAAAGCGCAATGCTTCGGCTGGTGTAGTTCAAAAAGTTGCGGTACCAAACGTCCAGCAAACCCAGGCGCACCGGCAAGTTGGCCTCCAGCGGCGCGGTCTGGAAATGCTGGTCCATCGCGTGCGCCCCGGCCAGCAGGTCCCGAAAACCCTGCGCCCCGATGGCGATGGCCACCGGCAGGCCAATGGCCGACCACACCGAATACCGACCGCCCACCCAGTCCCAAAAACCAAAGGTGGTGGTGATGCCCATCTGCGCCGCAGCGGCCACGTTGGTGGTGAGCGCCGCAAAATGGCGCGACACATCGCTGCCGCCTTGCGCTTTGAACCAGGCCAGCGCCGAGCGGGCATTGGTCATGGTCTCGATGGTGGTGAAAGTTTTGGACGCGATCAGGAACAGCGTGTTCTCGGCCTTCAGACCCTTGAGCACCGCCGCCAGTTCATGGCCGTCCACATTCGACACAAAGTGAAAGCGCTTGCCCGGGATCACAAAATCTTGCAGCGCCAGCACGGCCATTTGCGGCCCCAGGTCCGAGCCGCCAATGCCGATGTTCACCACGTCGGTGATTTGCGTGTCCGTTCGCACCTGCTCAGCAAAGGCCAGCATAGGCTTCAAGGTGTCGTGCACCAGCTGCAAGGGCGCGGCCAAATCACCCGAGAGCGAGCCTTCGGGTTGGCGCAAGAGCCAATGCATCACGGCACGGCCCTCTGTGTTGTTGATGGGCTCGCCCCGGAACATGGCGTCACGGTGCGCGGCCAGGCCGGTTTGGCGGGCCAATTCGATCAACAGCGCTTCGGTGGCGGCGTCGGTGTGGTTTTTAGACAGGTCGGCCCACACATGGGGTGCCGCCTGGCTCAGGACTGGGACGCGTTGGCCGTCTTGCGCAAAGGCCTTGCGCAAATCAAAACCGGTAAAGCCCTGCGCATGCTGTTGCAGGGTTTGCCAAGCGGGTGTCAGGTCACAGCGCATCAGGGTCTTTCAAAAAGAGTGACGCCTGGAGAAAAGCGCCAAAAACTCACGGTTTTGTAGGTCGGTGCCTTCAGGTCCGAGACGGCCGTTGTGGACCAGTCTGATCTGACAAGCTTGTCATGCAAAAAGCCGAACATCTGATCCTGATGGCACCAAGCCTCGGGGCTTCGGTGGCTTGCGCTCCCATATGTATCCGGTGCATCACCAGCATGTCGGACCTGAAGGCACCGACCTACAGAGGCAGCCGATTTTCAAGATTGCTGCATCAGCACTTCGAGCTTGACCGCATCGGCGCAAAAAGCGCGGATGCCTTCGGCCAGCTTTTCGGTGGCCATGGCGTCTTCATTGAGGGCCAAGCGGAACGCGGCTTCGTTGTAGACCACGGCAGGCAAGTCCATCGCCTGCGCCGCAGCGGCATCCAGCGCCTGGTTCAGGGGCTGCTCGGTCGAGGCCAGTTGCGCCAACAACTCGGGGCTGATGGTCAGCAAGTCGCAGCCCGCCAGCGCGGTGATTTGGCCCACATTACGGAACGACGCGCCCATCACCTCGGTGGCGATGCCGTGTTTTTTGTAGTGGTTGAAGATGGCCCGCACCGACTGCACACCGGGGTCGTTCGCGCCCGACTTGGCCGCTTCATCCCAAGCTGCGCCTGCAGACTTCTTGTACCAGTCGTAGATGCGCCCCACAAAGGGGGAGATCAATTGCACCTTGGCTTGACCACAGGCCACCGCTTGGCAAAACGCGAACAGCAACGTCAGGTTGCATCGGATGCCTTCACGCTCCAACTCGGCCGCCGCCTGGATGCCTTCCCAGGTCGAGGCGATCTTGATCAGCACGCGCTCACGGCCAATGCCCTGCGCCTCATACCAAGCCATGATGCGGCGGGCGCGGGCCACGGTGGCGGCGGTGTCAAAGCTCAAGCGGGCATCCACTTCGGTCGACACACGGCCCGGAATGGTCTTCAAAATTTCACAGCCAAAACGCACCAACAAGTGGTCCATCACCACGTCCAGCGGCTGGCCCCGGTGTGCGGCCACGGCCTCGGCCAGCAAAGGCGCGTATTCGGGCTTTTGCACTGCTTTCAAAATCAAGGACGGGTTGGTCGTGGCGTCTTGCGGCTGAAACTGGGCCAACTGCTTGAAGTCACCGGTATCGGCCACCACGGTGGTGAATTGTTTGAGTGCGTTGAGTTGGTTCATGGCGGTTTCAATAAAACAAGCTTGAATTATCCGTGAAACAAAGTTACATTACAAATCAATTTTTCATGTAACTCAAAAACATCATGGCCTTTGATCTGGTTTTCTTCGGCGGCACGGGCGATCTGGTCTGGCGCAAACTCATGCCGGCCCTGTTCCAGGCCTTTCGCCACGACTCCTTGCCCGAAGGCGGGCGCATCATCGGCGTGGGCCGCGACGACCTGACGGACGATCAGTACCGCCAACAAATCCAGTCGCGCTTTGAACAAGTTGAAGGCGACAAACGCCCCAAACCCGAAGAATTTGCCCGCTTCGCCAGTTTGCTTTGTTACGTGCGGGTCGACCTGTCAGAGCCCGCAGCCTACGCCGCCTTGGCCCAGCGCTTGGCCGAGCGTGAGACCGACAGCGTGGTGATGTATTTGTCCACCGCGCCCAGCCTGTTCACCACCGTGTGCGAACAACTCGCCGCCCACGGCATGAACACCCCCAAAACCCGCATCGTGCTCGAAAAACCACTGGGCCACGACCTAGCCTCCAACCGCGCCATCAACCATGCGGTGGGCTTGGTTTTTAAAGAGCAACAGATCTTTCGCATCGACCACTACCTGGGCAAACCGGCAGTGCAAAACCTGTTTGCCATGCGCTTTGGCAACGCCTTGTTCGAGCCGTTGTGGCGGCGCGAGCACATCGCCAACATCCAAATCACCATGGCCGAAGAGCTGGGTGTGGAAAAGCGTGGCGGCTTTTACGAGACCACCGGCGCGCTGCGCGACATGGTGCAAAACCACGCCCTGCAACTGCTGTGTGCCATCGCCATGGAGCCGCCCATCAACGCCCACGCCGACGCCATCCGTGACGAAAAACTCAAGGTGCTGCGCGCGCTCAAACGCTGGACACCAGAGACGCTCAACCAACATGTGATTCGCGGGCAATACAACGCGGGCAACGTCTTCGGCCAAGCCGTGCCCGGCTACCGCAGCGAGGCCGGCGTGAGCCCCTCCAGCAGCACCGAAACCTTTGTGGCGCTGCGCACCGAAATCGCCAACTGGCGCTGGGCAGGCGTGCCGTTTTACATCCGCACCGGCAAACGCATGGCAGCGCGCGAGGCGTACATCGAAATCAACTTCCGGCCCACCCCGCACGACATCTTTCAAACCCCATCTGGGCAAGTCAACAAACTGGTCATTCACCTGCAGCCCAAAGACGGCCTAGAACTGCACCTATTTGCGCAAGGGCCCAGCAAACGCGGCGAAGGCAGCGGCACCACCACCCTGAGCCCCGTGCACCTGGACTTGGACTTTGACAAACGCTTTGGCAGCCAGCGCGTGGGGGCGTACGAACGCCTGCTGCTCGATGTGCTCGATGGCCGACTGAACCTGTTCGTGCGCAGCGACGAACAAGAGGAAGCCTGGCGCTGGGTCGAGCCCATCTTGCAACACTGGAAAAACGACCCCATCGGCCCAAGGCCCTACACCGCAGGCACCTGGGGCCCCAGCGCATCCACCGCCATGATTGCCCGCGACGGCTTTTGCTGGTCCGAAGAAATCTGACAAGGAGACCCACCATGCTCGACCGAATCAAAGCATCCCTGCCCTCGCTGGCACCGGCCGAGCAACGCGTGGGCAAGCTGGTGCTGGCCGACCCCCGTGCCTTTGCCAACCTGCCCGTGACCGAATTGGCCGACCGCGCCCATGTGAGCAAACCCACCGTGGTGCGCTTTTGCCGCAGCGTGGGCTACGACGGCTTGTCCGACTTCAAGCTCAAACTGGCCGGCAGCGTGAGCGAAGGCGTGCCCTTCATCCACCGCAGTGTCGACGCCGACGACAAAACCAGCGACATCGCCGTCAAGGTCATCGACAACACGGTGGCCGCATTTTTGAAGTACCGCAACGACGCCAGTTTTTTCGCGCTTGAACACGCCGCACAAGCCCTGGCCGCTACGCAAAAAACCAACCGCCGCATCGAGTTTTATGGCGTAGGCAACTCCGGCATCGTGGCGCAAGACGCGCAGCACAAATTCTTTCGCCTCGGCGTCAACGCCATCGCCTACAGCGACGGGCACATGCAAGTCATGAGCGCCTCCATGCTCCAGCCGGGGGACTGCGCCGTGATCATCTCCAACTCGGGCCGCACCCGCGACCTGATGGACGCCTGCGACATCGCCAAAAAGCAAGGTGCCACAACCATCGTCATCACCGCCAGCGGCTCGCCCCTGGCCGGTGCAGGCCACATCCACCTCACGGCCGACCACCCGGAGGGCTACGACAAATACAGCCCCATGGTCTCGCGCCTGCTGCACCTGCTCATCATCGACATCTTGGCCACAACAGTGGCCCTGCGCATCGGCGAAGCCCTGCAACCGGCCCTGCGCGACATGAAGAAAAACCTGAGCAGCAAGCGATACACCTGATGTCGCAGACCCGATGGGCATCAGCTGCCCTGACGGCCTCAGCACACTTTGCATCACCCAAGAACCTTTGGTTCTTGGGGCTGCCTCAGGCTTTAGGCCACCCCATCCGAACCACCGTGCCCCGCCCTTGCCGCACCGGGCTCGTCAACGTGACCCGGGCCCCGTGCTGACTGGCAATTTCTTTCACGATGGCCAAGCCCAAACCGCTGCCGCTCACACCCGCTGGTGCAGCGCGGTAAAACCGCTCGAACACATGCGCTTGGTGCGCTGGTGCGATGCCAGGTCCGTCGTCCTCCACCTCGATCCAGGTGGGGCCAACGCGCACCGTGATGTGCGCACCCGGCGGGGTGTGGTGCATGGCGTTGTCGATCAGGTTGCTCAGCGCCTCATGCAGCAACAGCTCCACACCCAGCACCTCGCAATGGGTCACTTGCGCCTCCAACCCCAAATCGTCGCCGCGCTGGTGGGCACGCATCAGCTGCTCTTGCGTTGCAAGCCGGGCCAGTTGCACCAAGTCCACGTTCTGCGGGGTGTGCATCTCGCGGGCGTGCTCTACCCGCGTCATGGCCAGCAGTTGCTCCGTCAGGCGCACCGCACCATCGGTGGTTTGCCGCGCCGCCAACAGCAAGGCTTGCGCTTGCTCAGGCGCGGTGTTGCGCTGCGCCAATGCCAGCTGCGTCTTCAAAGCCGTCAGCGGTGTGCGCAGTTGGTGGGCTGCGTTGTCTAAAAAGCGCTTGCGGATCTCGATCAACTGACCCAAACGGTCCAGGTAGCTGTTGAGCGTCTCGATCAGCGGCCGCAACTCACGCGGCAAGTCGGGCGGATGGATCGGCAAAAAGTCATCATCGGCCTTGCTCGCCAATTGTTGGCGAAACGCCTCCAGCGGTCGGATCCCTCGCTGCACCCCCCACACCACCAACAGCGCGGCCGCCAGCAACAACAAACCTTGGCTGCCCAGCGTGTCCCACAAAATGCGTTGGATCAACTGCTGCCGGGCCTCCAGGGTTTCGGCCACGGTGATCTTGATGAGCGGGTCAGTCAAGCCCGCGCCCTCCACCACATGGGTGAGCTGCGCCAAGCGCACCGGCCATTCCAAGTATTGGCCGTCATCAAACTGCACCAAGGCAAAGTAGCGCACCGACGACTCGCTGCGCGCAGGCGCATCGGGCAGGGTCGCCGCACCGGCCAGCACCTGCCCGTCCAGCGTGCTCACCTTGTAAAACAAACGCGAGCCGGTGTGGTTCTCAAACAAATAACCCGCAGCCTTCATCAGGTCGAGCTGGATCTGGCCATGACGCCAGCTGGTTTCTTCGGCCAAGGTGCGTGCTGCCAAATAGAGCGACCGGTCATACGCCTCATTCGCCGCCTGCACCGCGTTGCCATAACCCACCCAAGCGTTGATGCCGATCAAGCCCGCCAATGGCAACAAGATCCAGCCCAGCAAACGTCTGCGCAAGGACGCTGCAGCGCGCGCCTGGCCCAAAATAGGCGGCTTCATCTCAGGGGCGCGCCGACGGTGCGGTCAACAGGTACCCCATGCCGCGAAAAGTGGTGATGGCCACATCGGGCGTTTGGCTTGTCTGTTCGTGGGCCGCGTCGAGTTTTTTGCGCAAGCGGTAAATCAACACCTCCACCGCATCCAAGCCCGCAGCTTCGTCGGCAAACACCTGGGCATGCAACTGCTCTTTGCTCACGGTGCGCTGGGGCGAAGCCATCAATACCCTCAAGGCCGCTGCTTCGCGTTGGGTCAGTGCCAACACCTGGCCATGCAGTTGCACGGCATCGGTGTCCGCATCCATCTCCAGCGCCCCCCAGCGCAGCGTGGCAGGTTTGGTCCGGCCATGGCGGCGCAGCAAGACCTGCAGGCGGGCTTCGAGCTCACTCAAATCGAACGGCTTGGGCAAATAGTCGTCAGCCCCCATGTTCAGACCCAGCACCCGATCGGGCACGCTGGCCCGCGCCGTCAGCACCAGCACCGGAACGGCATCACCCCGAGCCCGCAAAGCCTGCAACACGCTCAAACCATCGAGGCCCGGCAACTGCAGATCAAGCAGCACCGCATCGAAGCGGTGACCGGGCTGCAAACACTGGTCTGCGGCCACACCATCGGTGGCAAAGTGCACCGTCATCCCGCCCTGGCGCAAGGCGGAGCCCAGCCACAGGGCAATGTCAGGTGTGTCTTCCACCAACAGAATGTGAGGAGCTAGGGTATTCACTGAACCGCTTTGACAGGTGATTGACAGTTTGGCACGCAACCACGCACAAAAATCGCAACAGCTGCCCTGGCGTGCGCCCGGCAGTGTGTTTTTTATTCTTACACAGGAGACCTGCATGTCCATTACTAAACGCGACTTTTTGGCCCTCGGCGCTGCCGCTGGTGCATCCATGGCCTTGCCCGCTTGGGCCCAAGGCAAAACGCTGTTCGA
>NZ_CALBEX010000119.1 GCF_937889215.1 uncultured Limnohabitans sp. | reverse complement strand
GACCTGAATCAGGCCTTGAGCAGCGCCGCGTGGACGGTGTCGGCCACGTTTTCGGCGGTGAAGCCAAAGTGCTTGAACAGCACAGGCGCGGGGGCCGATTCGCCGTAAGTGTCGATGCCGACCACGGCGGCGCAGCCGTATTTCCACCAGCCGTCGGTGGAGCCCATCTCGACCGCAACGCGGGGCAGGCCTTTTGGCAACACGCTTTGCTTGTATTCGCTGTCTTGGCGGTCAAACACATTGGTGCTGGGCATGGAGACCACGCGCACACCGATCTTGCGTTCGGCCAGCAGCTTTTGTGCGGCCATGGCCAGTTGCACTTCAGAGCCCGTGGCGATGATCACGCCGTGGGTTTTCTTGATGCCGACGTGCTCAGGCTCGGACAGCACATACGCGCCACGGCTGATATCGCCCAGGTCGCTCTTGGGCGAATAGGCCAGGTTTTGACGGCTGAGCAGCAGGGCCGATGGACGGTTGGCGTTTTGCAGGGCCACGGCCCAGGCCACGGTGGTTTCGGCCGTGTCGGCAGGACGCCAAACGTCCAGGCCAGGGATCAGGCGCAGGCTGGCGGCGTGCTCGATGGACTGGTGGGTCGGGCCGTCTTCGCCCAGACCGATGGAGTCGTGGGTGAAGACGTGGATCACGCGCTGCTTCATGAGCGCGGCCATGCGGATGGCGTTGCGTGAATAGTCAGAGAAGGTGAGGAAAGTGCCGCCGTAGGGGATGTAGCCGCCGTGCAGGGCCACGCCGTTCATGATCGCGGCCATGCCGAATTCGCGCACGCCGTAGTTGATGTGGCGGCCGATTTGGCCTTCGGCTGTCTTGACCACGTCACCGGCCAAGTCCACGCGGAAGGCGGGGGTGCTCTTGGTGTTGGTCAGGTTGGAGCCGGTCAGGTCGGCCGAGCCGCCCAGCATTTCGGGCAGGGCCGCGGTGAAGGCTTCCAGCGCCAGTTGGCTGGCCTTGCGGCTGGCCACGGTCTCGCCCTTGGTGTGGGCGGCCACGACGGCGTCAAACGCGACTTGGTTGAAGTTCTTGGGCAGGTCGCCCTTCATGCGGCGCACAAATTTTTTGGCTTGTGCGGGGAGGGCGGCTTTGTAGGCGGCAAAGGTGGTGTTCCACTCGGCTTCGCGGGCAGCGCCTGCGGCCTTGGCGTCCCAATCGGCATAGACCTCTTTGGGGATCTTGAACGGCTCAGCCGTCCAGCCCAGGGCTTCGCGGGTGAGTTTGATCTCTTCAGCGCCCAAAGGCTCGCCGTGGGCCTTGGAGGTGCCTGCACGGTTGGGCGAACCCTTGCCGATGGCGGTCTTGCAGACGATCAACGTCGGCTTGTCGGCGCTGTGCTTGGCACTGGCAATAGCGGCCGACACGGCAGCGGCGTCGTGGCCATCGACCGCGTCGATCACGTTCCAGCCGTAAGCGGCAAAGCGCTGGGGCGTGTTGTCGATGAACCAAGGGGCCACTTGGCCATCGATCGAGATGCCGTTGTCGTCGTACAGGGCGATCAGCTTGTTCAGCTTCCAAGCACCCGCCAAAGCGCAGGCTTCGTGACTGATGCCTTCCATCAAACAACCGTCCCCCAGGAACACGTAGGTGTGGTGAGAGACGATGTTGTGGCCGTCTTGGTTGAACTCAGCGGCCAGCATTTTTTCGGCCAGCGCCATGCCCACGGCGTTGGTGATGCCCTGACCCAGTGGGCCGGTGGTGGTTTCCACGCCGGGAGTCACGCCCACTTCGGGGTGGCCTGCGGTTTTGCTGTGCAGGGTGCGGAAGTTCTTCAGCTCTTCGATCGGCAGTTTGTAGCCGGTCAGGTGCAGCACCGAATAGATCAGCATCGAGCCGTGGCCGTTGGACAGCACAAAGCGGTCACGGTTGGCCCAATGCGGGTTTTTGGGGTTGTGTTGCAGGTGATCGCCCCAAAGCGCCACAGCCATGTCGGCCATGCCCATCGGGGCACCGGGGTGACCGGAGTTGGCTTGTTGAACAGCGTCCATTGCGAGCGCGCGGATGGCGTTCGCCATTTGTGGTTGATTGGCCATGTGGGCAGCTCCGGGGAAGTATTCTGGAAAACCCGACATTTTAGCGGTTGTCAGGCCGGACCTGAAGACCATGCGCAGCCCATGCCGTGCTGCGCACCCACCGAATCCGGCCGATCGCGGCCGGGGATCAGCCCTTGGCCACCTGCAATGCCAGCACCAGATCAGCCCAGGCTTTGGCTTTGTCAGCAGGCGTGCGCAACAAATTGGCCGGGGGGTAAGTCACCACCACAGGAACGCCCTGAAATGCATGTAACCGGCCACGCAGCTTGCCCAAGGGTTCGGTGCTGCCCAGCAAGGTCTGGATGGCAAAACGCCCCATGGCCAAAATGACGCGGGGCTGCACCAACGCCACCTGCCGAGACAAATAAGCGGCGCAAACCGTCAACTCTGCCGCCTCAGGGTTGCGCCCACCCGGAGGGCGACATTTGACAGCATGGGTCAGATGCGCTGAGCCGGATGCTGACGACGCGTCGGCCAAAGCCCCCACCTGGCGTTGCACGCCCACGGCCTTGAGCATGTTGTCCAGCAACGCACCCTCTTGTCCAGCGAAAGGCTGGCCCAGTTGATCGTCCTCTTCGGAGGGCAAATCGCCCACCACCATCCAGTGGGCCGCCGCATGGCCCGAGCCCACAATGGGGTTCTGGCGAGCGGCGCACAAAGCACAAGATTGGCAGCCATGGACCGCCGCTTGCAAGGCGTCCCAATCCATGCCCGAGACGCCTTCAGGCCATTGAGAAACAACCGGTGATGCGGGTGCCGCAGCGGATTTCACAAGGGGTGAGGCGGAAGGCGATGGTGCCAACACGATTGAAGCGGCAACGGGCACCGACTGGACCGGTTTTGCGGAAGTGGCAGCAACGGCTGGCGATGCGGCTGCCGATACGGCTGGTGATGCGACTGCCAACGACGCAGTTGGCACCCGCGTTGGCTCGGCTTCGCCCACACGTTGCGGCCACCACACGCGCACACCCATCTCGGCCAACATGGCGCGTTGGCGTTCATCCAAATCAAATCGGGTCGGGTCGCTCATGTTGGGGCTCACAGTTTCAAACTCATCACCACCGCATGCTCTCGTTGCTGGCGGTCTGCAGGATAGTAATCCTTGCGGAGACTGACTTGCCGAAACCCATAGCGTTCATAAACCCTCAAGGCACGCTGATTGCTTTGCCGCACCTCCAGCCAAAGCCATTGCGCGCCCTCGTGACGCGACAGGAGCGACAAGGCGTCCAGCATCATGTGCCCCCAACCTTGGCCTTGCCGATCCGGGGCCACCGTGATGTTGAGCAAATGCATTTCCTCGAAGCCTCGCATGGCCAAAAAGTAACCCAGCAATTCGCTGTCAAGCCAAAGGCAGCGGGCATCAAACAGGGGGTTGAGCGAATCCCGAAAATTACCGCGCGACCACGGGTGGCTGTACGCCGTTTGTTCGATGGCCATGATGGCGTCGAGGTGGTCGGGCAGCATGGGCGACAGCGTGACCGCGTTGCGGACAGCTTCGGAGACTGGCCCCCTTGGTTTGGGTTCTGTCTTCATGCCCACCTCTTTATGCCTGGGCTGCGGCCTTGGCGTTGGCAGCTTGGGCTTTCATGGCTTCGCGTTCGGCGGTGGTATTGGCCACTTTGTCGCGGATGTACAACGGCATGGCTTGGTCAGCGGGCACCGCCTGCCCCTGCGCCCACAAGGCGGGTGCCAAGCGCACCAAGGCCGCCGCGCTCGGCAAAGCGACACAGCGCTCGCCCTGTGGCAAGCGGTCGCCATAGGCGGCAAAAGCATTGCCCGCCTGCAACACCCGCGCCCCCACGGGCATTTGAATTTTTTCTGGCGCACTGACCTGCAGTGACGCCACGTCTTGCCAGCCCCCTTGGGCTTGCCCGGCTGCCCCCTGCCAACGGTAAGCGGCGCTGTACACCTCGTCCATGCGCGCATCCAGCAGCGCCAGCACGGTCAAGTCGGTCAAGCACAAGCCCTGCTCCGACTGCACGAAGCGGGCCTCTTCGGCCACGGCCAACAAAGTGTCGACGGGCAGCACCGGCACATCGGCCCCAAACGCCAAGCCCTGGGCCACAGCACATGCCGTGCGCAAGCCGGTAAACGACCCCGGGCCCCGACCAAACACAATGGCATCGAGCCCCGACAAGGGCATGTCGGCCTCAGCCAGCATGGCCAACACGGCCGGAATCAAGCCACTGGAGGCTTGCGCGCCGCCGGGCAAGGTTTGGGTCCAGACTTGATTGCCATGGGCCACGGCCAAAGACAACACATCGGTGCTGGTGTCAAAGGCCAGCCAGCGCCATGCTTTGCTGGAGATGCTCATGGTTTATGCCCCGACTCTGTCAACGCGGCAACTGGCGCAGCAGGCTTCTTGGCTTGGCGCACGCCAAACAAAATACCGCCCGTCACCAGCGCCAGCCCGGCCAGCAAATTCCAGTGCATGGGCTCCCCCAAAAACCACACCGCCCCCAAGGCTGACAAGCCGGGCACCAGCGCGGTGATCATCGTCGAGCGCACGGGGCCATAGTGGCGCACCATTTGGGTGAAAGTGATGCCCGAAATGACCACAGAACCCACACCCTGGAACACCGCTTGAAACAAAATCTCAGAAGCCGGTACGCGGGTCAAATGTGTGGGCAACACGCCGGTGCCGATCAAGAACAAATACACCGGTGCAAAGCAAACCAAGGCAAACGCCGTGATGGCCATGGTGGCACGCACCGCATCCAAGCCATGGCGACGCACCGTCACGCTGTAACCCGCCCAACAACAGGCGGCCGTCATGAACAGCAAATCCCCTTTCCAGACCTCACCGCCATCAAACGCCATGAGCAAGCTGGCACCGCCCACCAGCACATCGCCCAGCACGATGAGACCCAAGCCGAAAGCGCGCGCCGAAGACACCTTCTCGCGCAAAACCAACCAGGCCAACAAGGTGGTCCACAGTGGCAAGCTGCCGGGCAGCAACACCGAGGCGTGGGTCGCAGGCGCAAAAAAGAAACCGCTGTAGGCCAGCACCGCGTAAAGCAAGCCCCCTAAAAAGCCGGCCTGTACCGTCTGGTGCAAAGGCAAGGGCGACAGGCCCCAAAGCGAGCCCATCTTTTGGCCCGCCTGCCGTGCGGGCCGCATCAGCCACCAGGCCCAGGGCAGCAAAATGCTGCTGGCCCCCACGATGCGCGCCAAGGCGATGTCCAAGGGCAGCAGCCCCCGAGAAGCCGAAGCCCGGGCAATGACAATGAAGCCGGTCCAGATACAGACAGTGATGACCGCAGAAGCAAGGCCCACGGTTTTTGAAGAAAATCGCATGGCCCGGATCATACGGCCCCGCTGTTTTCATTTTGGCCCGTTAGACTTGCCCGATGTCCCCCCACTGCGCCAAACGCCCCTGCTCCCCCTCCCTTGTACCGGGCAGTTTTGCATCCCAAGCCACCGACCAGGGCGATGTGTTTTTGCCCGTACAGGCGGCGACCCTGGTCGGCTCACTTCCCCGCTCACTGGCCCGATTACTTTTTTTGGCACTGACCTGCACCTTGGCTTTGACCAGCAACGCCCAAGCGAACCCTCACACCCACCACCGCCAGAGCGCATCGCCCGCCCAAAGCCCCGGTCAACACGCGTCCGGCTTGCCGCGCGATGTTCTGAACACCCTGCGCCAGGCCCAGGTGCCACCATCGGCACTGAGCGTGCTGATCGCCCCCTTGCCCAAGGACAACCGCCCGCCCCCCCAACCCCGGCTGTCACACCAAGCACACACCAGCGTCAACCCGGCCTCGGTCATGAAGCTGTTCACGACCTATGCCGGGCTGAGCCTGCTCGGACCCGAGCACGTCTGGCGCAACCGCATCTACACCGACGGCCCGCTGCGGGATGGCGTGCTGCAAGGCAACCTCATCGTGCGCGGCAGCGGCGACCCCAAACTGGTGCTTGAGCGCCTGCAAGATCTGATCGCGCAGGTGCACGCAGCGGGCGTGCGTGAGGTGCGCGGCGACATCGTGCTGGACCGCAGCGTGTTTGATGTGCGCGAACGCAGCGAGCCCTTTGACGACGAGCCCCTGCGGCCCTACAACGTGTCGCCCGACGGCTTGCTCATGAACTTCAAAGCGGTGATTTACAAGTTCACCCCCGACACCGCCAACGGGCGCGTGCAAGTGCAATTCGAGCCCCCGCTGGCGGGTCTGTCTGTCCCCACGCAGCTGCCTTTGAGCCCAGGCCGTTGCAACGATTGGCGCGGCCAGTTGCAGGCCGACTTCAGCCAGCCGCTGCAGGTACGTTTTCAGGGCCGCTACCCCGCCAGCTGCGGCGAACGTGAATGGCCCGTGGCCTTTCCCGATCCTGCGCACTATGCGCCGCGTGTGATGCAAGCCATGTGGCAAGCCGCTGGCGGGCGGCTCAGCGGACAGGTGCGCTATGGCCGCAGACCGGCCTCGGCAACGCTGCTGCTAGAGGCACCCTCCTTGCCTTTGGCCGAGATCATCCAAGACATCAACAAATTCTCGAACAACGTGATGGCACAGCAACTGTTTCTGAGCCTGTCCAGCGAATTGGGTGCGCCGGGCCGTTTCGAGGCCTCGGTTTTGCGCACATCACAGTGGTGGCGCAGCCAATTCCCGGGCATCGAAGCGCCAGTGCTGGACAACGGCTCCGGCCTGTCCCGCCACGAGCGCAGCTCGGCACACACGCTGACCGCTTTGCTGCAAGCGGCCATGGCCGGACCCCACGCGCAAGCCTTTGTCGACTCTTTGTCGCTGGCGGGCGTGGACGGCACGGCCGCGCGCCTGAAAGACCGCAACCCAGGTTCGCCAGTGATCGGCAACGCATGGTTCAAAACCGGCTCGCTGCGGGACGTGGCCTCGGTGGCAGGGTATGTGCAAGGCCAAAGCGGCCAACGCTACACGGTGGTGGCCATCCTGCACCACCCCAACGCCCCTCAAGCACGGGCCGCACTGGACCAACTGCTCGAATGGACGGTACGTGACCAAAACAACACCTCCAAAGCCCGCACAGCCAAGCGATCCAAAGCCGGCGAGCAAGGACAATAAGGCCATGATTTTGATCGACTGGGTCGGCTCTGTGGCCGCCTTCCTCACCACCGCCAGCTTCATCCCGCAAGCTTGGCAGACCTTTCGCACCCGCGATGTCAGCGGCATTTCACTTGGCATGTACAGCCTGTTCACCGTGGGTGTGGCGATGTGGCTGGTCTACGGCATCATGCTGATGGCCTGGCCCATCATCATCGCCAACACCATCACCACCTCGCTGGCGCTGATGATTTTGGTGATGAAGTTGCGCTACCGATGACGCCTTTAACTATTGCCTCACATCGTTATATACCCCATGGCTTGAACGGCATCACTCAACTAAAGTTAAAAAGAACGTCCGTTCTTTTTAACACCCCAGGAGACAAGTCATGAAAACCATGAAATACGGCATTTCAATTTTGGGCGTGGCCCTGCTGGCCGCGTGCGGTGGCAGCGATGCACCCCACGGCAGTTTGATCGAATCGCCTGCGTTAATCACCACATTGAGCAAAGCACAACTGGATGCTGGGCCTTTGGTCGCTTTGAGCGGCAAAGCCAAGTGCGATGTCAAAGTTATCTCGCTCAACTATGTCACCCCCGGTGCCAAAGGCGAAATCTCCAACGCAT
This sequence comes from uncultured Limnohabitans sp., assembly GCF_937889215.1. Classification (GTDB taxonomy): domain Bacteria; phylum Pseudomonadota; class Gammaproteobacteria; order Burkholderiales; family Burkholderiaceae_C; genus Limnohabitans_A. Next base: position 1,998 of record NZ_CALBEX010000119.1, on the reverse strand, counting down.
CGGGTGTGCTGCTGCTGCCTACCGGCGCCGATTGCACGGCCGCGGCCCCCCTGGTGGCTTACGCCAAAGGTACAGATGTGGAAAAACCCCGCACATTGGCCAACCCGGCCGACAGTGAAACAGGCCTGCTGGCTGCCATGTATGCAGGCCAAGGCTATGCCGTGGTGGCCACCGACTACCTGGGATTTGCCAAGTCCAACTACAGCTACCACCCATACCTGCATGCCGATTCCGAGGCCACAACGGTCATCGACTCGATCCGAGCAGCTCGCAACGCCGTTGTCGGCATGGGCGGCAGCCTCAATGGCAAGGTCATGTTGACCGGTTACTCTCAAGGCGGCCATGCATCGATGGCCGCGCACCGCGCGATTGAAAAGAGCTTGTCCTCAGAGATCAACGTGGTGGCAGGCGCTCACCTGGCTGGCCCTTACAACCTGTCAGGCTCCATGCAACTGCCGGATGCGATTGCGGGTTACCAATTTTTTGTGCCTTACCTGATCACGGCTTGGCAAAAGATTTACGGCAATCTTTACAGCAATGTCTCGGACGCTTTCAAATCGCCCTACGCAAACGGCATCGAAAGCCTGCTGCCCAGCGCCACCTTGAATTACACAACCTTGGTCACTTCAGGCAAATTACCGGGCATCAATGGCGAGACCCCTAACCAAGCGCGTGACGCCCTGTTTCAGACAAGTTTCAGCAGCGACATCCTGACGAACCCGAGCAACCCTACCTTTTTGGCAGCCAAAAAGAACGACCTGCTGGATTGGTCTCCCAAATCACAAACCATGCTTTGCAGCGGCAGTGGTGACCCCACCGTTCCACAAGTTGTGCATCAATCTGTCATGAAAGCCGCCTTCGACGCCAAAGGGCTGACGAACGTGACTTCGGTCGATATCCACCCGCTGATTGTTCAAACTTATGGGCCCATCACCATGGCCAACATCGCCAATTACCATGGTTCATACGCCCCTCCGTTTTGCCACGCAGCGGCCAAATCGCTGTTTGACGCGGTGAAATAATCGCTCAAACTCCTGCACAAGGCCCGCGTCATGCGGGCCTTGTTTTTTCAACCCAACGAAAGACTCAAGCCGCCGCCCGCTGCAGTCTGTCCCGCACGCCTTCCCACTCGGGCGTGTCGGGGGGCAGCTGGACCCAGATTTGTGTCACACCTCTGGCGTCCAGGTCGCGCAAAACACCAAACAAATCGTGCGCGGCCTGCTCGGCACTGTGCGGCTGAGCACGCCACAGCACACCGGCACCGGCGCTGCCATCCGGTCTTTCGTTTGACCACAACCCCAAGTTGTTGGCGTGCGGCCCCAAGGCCTGCAGTTTGGCGGTGATGTCTTGCGCGGGCATCAAACGCACCTTGGCGCGGGGTGCGTAATGCGATTCGAGCGTGCCCGATGCACGGGGCGCGGGCTGGCCCAGCACCGCCTGCGGCGCGTCCTTGTCCAGCACGGCGCGGCCGCAAGCCGCTTCAATTTGAGCCCGCGTGATGTGTCCGGGCCGCAGCAACACGGGCTCGCCCCGGGTGCAGTCGATGATGGTGGACTCGATGCCCACGGCACAGTCACCGCCATCCAGAATCAACAAGGCAGAGCCCAACTCGGACTGCACATGCGCGGCGCTGGTGGGGCTCACGCGGCCAAAGCGGTTGGCACTGGGGGCCGACACGCCCAGTACGCCCAGCGGCAGCGCAGCTTGCAACAAAGCTTGCGCCACCGGGTGCGAGGGGCAGCGCAGACCGATGGAGTCTTGCCCCCCCGCCGAAGCTGTGGCCACGCCGGGCTGGCGCGGCAGGATCAAGGTGAGTGGGCCAGGCCAAAAGGCGGCCATCAAGGCTTGAGCGAACTCGGGCACCTGCGCCGCAAACAGCGGCACTTGGTCCAGGCTGGCCACATGGACGATCAGCGGGTGGTCGGCGGGGCGGCCCTTGGCCACAAAGATTTTCGCCACCGCCGCGTCGTCGGTCGCGTTGGCAGCTAGGCCGTACAC
>NZ_CALBEX010000118.1 GCF_937889215.1 uncultured Limnohabitans sp. | reverse complement strand
CCAAATGGGCAATTCGGCGGATTTCGGATTCGGCGTAACGCATGGTGTCAAAACCCTCACGCTCACCTTTAAAAGCGCCGTCTGGCGCATTTCGAATGCCACGAGGCTGCCCAAAATAAATGTCACCCGTCAATTCACGAAGAATCAACAGGTCTAGCCCTGATACGACCTCAGGCTTGAGCGATGAGGCATTCGCAAGTTCAGGATACAAAATTGCTGGACGGAAGTTGGCAAACAAACCCATGGCCTTGCGCAAACCCAAAATCGCTTGCTCTGGGCGATGTTCGCGTGGCAATTTATCGTACTTCCAATCGCCCACTGCACCAAACAAGACAGCGGCACTTGATTGCGCGAGCGCAAGCGTTGCCGGCGGCAAGGGATGACCGTGCAAATCAAACGCCGTCCCCCCGACGGGGGCATGTTCAAGCGTCAAGGGCAAGTTAAGGGCCGTTAAAACCCGAATGGCTTGCTCAATGATCTCGTGACCGATGCCATCACCGGGCAACACAGCAATTCGGTGACTCATCGACCCACTCCCACCGGTTGCACATTCAACCAAGGATGGCGCGCCAAGCGTTCGGCTTCAAATGCACGGATCTTGTCAGCATGCTTCAGTGTTAAACCAATTTCATCGAGTCCTTTAAGCAAGCATTCTTTGCGAAAGGCATCAATTGAAAAAGCGTAGGCTCGGCCGTCGCCTGTGCGCACCAATTGTTCGGGTAGGTCAATGGTTAGTTCGTAACCGTTAAAACCTTGCACCTCGTCGAACAAACGAGCCACTTCAAGTTCAGTCAAAACAATGGGCAAAAGACCATTTTTAAAGCAGTTGTTGTAGAAAATGTCTGCAAAAGATGGCGCAATCACAGCCCTAAAACCGAATTGTTGCAGCGCCCAAGGGGCATGCTCACGGCTTGATCCGCAGCCAAAGTTCTTTCTCGCCAAAAGGACTGAGGCGCCTTTGTAGCGTGATTGATTCAACACAAAATCAGGGTTCAACGGCCGCTTGGTGTTATCCATGCCAGGCTCGCCGTGGTCAAGATAGCGCAAATCATCAAACAAATTGGGCCCAAAACCTGAACGTTTGATCGATTTTAAAAACTGCTTGGGGATGATCAGATCGGTATCGACGTTCTCTCGATCCATCGGTGCAACCAAGCCTTTGTGTATAGTAAATGCATCCATGTTCAATATATCCTTACGAAGTCTTGGCTCAACTCAGCCGACGAATATCCACGAAGTGACCGGCAATGGCAGCGCCAGCGGCCATTGATGGACTCACCAAATGTGTACGGCCACCTTGTCCTTGCCGGCCTTCGAAATTGCGGTTCGACGTCGAGGCACAACGCTCACCAGGTTCAAGACGGTCGGCATTCATGGCCAAGCACATTGAACATCCCGGTTCACGCCACTCAAAACCGGCGTCGATAAAGATTTTGTCTAAACCTTCTTTCTCGGCTTGCCGCTTCACCAAACCAGAACCTGGCACCACCAAGGCCTGCTTGACGTTCGCGGCTACTCGTTTGCCACGTGCCACAGCAGCAGCGGCACGCAGGTCTTCAATGCGCGAATTCGTACACGAACCAATGAACACACGGTCAATTTTTATCGCGGTGATCGGTGTGTTGGGCTCAAGACCCATGTATAGGAGTGCGCGCTCCATCCCTGAACGTCGAGCGGGGTCTTTTTCTTTGTCAGGGTCTGGTACTTTGGCATCGACAGGCAACACCATTTCAGGTGATGTGCCCCATGTGACTTGGGGCACGATATCCTGCGCGTTGATTTCGACCACACGATCAAAGTGTGCGCCTTCATCAGAATGAAGTGTTTGCCAATATTGAACAGCAGCATCCCAAAGCACACCGCTTGGCGCAAATGGACGACCACGGAAGTAATCAATGGTTTTGTCATCAACCGCAACCATGCCAGAGCGGGCGCCCGCTTCGATGGCCATGTTACAGACGGTCATTCGACCTTCAATGGTTAAATTGCGAATGGTGCTGCCACCAAATTCAATCGCGTGCCCAGTACCACCAGCAGTTCCGATGACGCCGATAATGTGCAAAACCACGTCTTTGGCCGTACAGCCTGCAGGCAATTTGCCTTCGACTTTAATCAGCAGGTTTTTGCTTTTTTTGGCCATCAGTGTTTGAGTGGCCAACACATGCTCAACTTCTGAAGTCCCGATGCCATGAGCCAATGCACCAAAGGCACCGTGGGTACTGGTATGCGAATCACCGCACACCACCGTCATGCCGGGCAATGTGGCGCCTTGTTCAGGGCCAATCACGTGAACGATACCCTGACGCAGGTCATTCATCTTAAATTCCGTCACACCGAATTTTTCGCAGTTGCTGTCTAAAGTATCGACCTGCAACTTGGAAATGGGGTCGTCAATGCCGCCAGCTCTGTTGATGGTGGGCACATTGTGGTCGGCTACCGCCAAGTTGGCGCTGACACGCCAAGGCTTGCGATCGGCGAGCT
>NZ_CALBEX010000117.1 GCF_937889215.1 uncultured Limnohabitans sp. | reverse complement strand
CCGGTCATCACCGACAACCACAAGATCGCGCCGCCTGCGCGTGAAGGCATGAAGACCAACATGGAAGACTTGATTCACCATTTCAAGCTCTTCACTGAAGGTTTTCATGTGCCCGAAGGCGAGGCCTACGCTGCTGTCGAGCACCCCAAAGGTGAGTTCGGCATCTACATGGTGAGCGATGGGGCCAACAAGCCCTACCGCCTCAAAATTCGCGCCCCGGGCTTTGCCCATTTGGCCACCCTCGATGAAATGGCCCGTGGCCACATGCTGGCCGATGCGGTCGCGATCATCGGGACCATGGACATCGTTTTTGGAGAGATTGACCGATGATCTCTGAGTCAACACAAGCACGCTTTGCGCGTGAAGTCGCCAAGTTCCCTGCAGACCAAAAGCAGTCGGCCGTCATGGCCTGCTTGGCTATCGTGCAGCAAGAACTCGGCTGGGTCAGCCCCGACAGCGAGCAGGTCGTGGCCGATTACTTGGGCATGCCGGTGATGGCGGTTCACGAAGTGACCACCTTCTACAACATGTACAACCAAAAGCCGGTGGGCAAGTTCAAGCTGAACGTTTGCACCAACCTGCCTTGCCAGTTGCGTGGTGGCCAAAAAGCGCTGGAACATCTGGAGCAAAAACTGGGCGTGCAGGTGGGCGAGACCACCGCCGACGGCCTGTTCACATTGCAGCCCAGCGAGTGCCAAGGCGCTTGTGCCGATGCACCGGTGTTGTTGGTCAATGACCGCCACATGTGCAGCTTCATGAGCAACGACAAGCTCGACCAATTGGTCGAGAGCCTCAAGAAAGCGGAGGCAGTGTGATGAACGTCGAACAAATTCTCACCCAGTTCCAAGCCAACGGCGTGGAATCTTGCTTCCATGACCGCCACATCAATCCGCAAATCTATGCCGGTTTGAATGGCACGAACTGGGGCATCAAAGACTACGAAGCGCGCGGGGGCTACGAGGCCTTGCGCAAAATTTTGGGCAAAGACGGTTCTGAGCCCAATGCCGAGACCGGCGTTGCAGGCATGACCCAAGACCAGGTGATTGCCACCGTCAAAGAGTCCGGTTTGCGCGGTCGCGGCGGTGCGGGCTTCCCGACGGGTCTGAAGTGGAGCTTCATGCCCCGCCAGTTCCCCGGTCAAAAGTATTTGGTGTGCAACTCGGACGAAGGCGAGCCGGGTACATGCAAAGACCGCGACATCATGGAGTACAACCCCCACACGGTGATCGAAGGCATGATCATCGCGGCTTATGCCATGGGCATCAGCGTGGGTTACAACTACATCCACGGTGAAATTTTCCACACCTACGAACGCTTTGAAGCGGCTTTGGATGAAGCCCGCGCAGCTGGCTATTTGGGTGACAACATCATGGGCAGTTCGTTCAGCTTTCAGCTGCACGCCTCGCACGGTTTTGGCGCTTACATCTGCGGCGAAGAAACCGCTTTGCTCGAATCACTCGAAGGCAAAAAAGGCCAGCCCCGTTTCAAGCCACCGTTTCCCGCCAGCTTTGGCCTGTACGGCAAGCCCACCACCATCAACAACACCGAAACCTTCGCAGCAGTGCCCTGGATCATCCGCAACGGTGGACAGGCTTACCTCGAATGCGGCAAGCCCAACAACGGTGGCACCAAAATCTTCTCGGTCAGCGGTGACGTGGAGCGCCCCGGCAACTACGAAGTGCCCATGGGTACGCCGTTCTCCAAGCTGCTCGAACTAGCCGGTGGCGTGCGCGGTGGTCGCCAACTCAAAGCCGTGATCCCGGGCGGATCTTCATCGCCCGTCGTGCCTGCCGAGTTGATGATGAAGCTCACCATGGACTACGACAGCATCGCCAAAGAAGGCGGCTCGATGTTGGGTTCAGGCGCAGTGATCGTCATGGACGAGACGCGCTGCATGGTCAAGGCTTTGGCGCGTTTGTCTTACTTCTACTCGCACGAGTCTTGCGGTCAGTGCACCCCTTGCCGTGAAGGCACGGGCTGGCTCTATCGCATGGTCGACCGCATTGAACACGGCCAAGGCCGTGCCAGCGACATCGACATGCTCGACAGCGTGGCTGGCAACATCATGGGCCGCACGATTTGCGCCTTGGGCGACGCAGCGGCCATGCCCGTGCGCGGCATGCTCAAGCATTTCCGTCACGAATTTGTACACCTCATCGAGCACAAGACCTCCATGGTCAACGCCGATGCAACAGCGGTGAAGACCCATGGTTGAAATAGAACTCGACGGTCAGAAAGTGGAAGTTGCCGAAGGCAGCATGGTCATGCATGCCGCCGAAAAAGCGGGCACCTACATCCCCCATTTCTGCTACCACAAGAAACTCTCCATAGCGGCCAACTGCCGCATGTGCCTGGTCGAGGTTGAAAAGGCCCCCAAGCCCATGCCCGCCTGCGCCACGCCCGTGACACAAGGCATGATCGTGCGCACCAAGAGCGACAAAGCCATTGCGGCACAAAAGTCGGTCATGGAGTTTTTGCTGATCAACCACCCGCTCGATTGCCCGATTTGCGACCAAGGCGGTGAGTGCCAGTTGCAAGACTTGGCTGTGGGTTATGGCGGCAGCCGCTCGCGTTACGAAGAAGAAAAGCGCGTGGTGTTCCACAAAGAAGTCGGCCCGCTGATCTCGATGGAAGAGATGAGCCGCTGCATCCACTGCACACGCTGCGTGCGCTTCGGCCAAGAAGTGGCCGGTGCCATGGAGTTGGGCATGTCCCACCGTGGTGAGCATGCTGAAATCGAAACCTTCTTGGGCCAGACGATCGACTCCGAGCTGTCGGGCAACATGATCGACATCTGCCCCGTGGGCGCGTTGACCAGCAAGCCGTTCCGCTATCACGCCCGCACTTGGGAGTTGTCGCGCCGCAAGTCGGTGGCTGCACACGACTCCTCAGGTGCCAACCTGATCGTGCAGGTCAAGAACAACCAGGTCATGCGTGTCGTACCCCTGGAAAACGAAGACGTCAACGAGTGCTGGATTGCTGACCGTGAGCGTTTCTCGTACGAGGCCTTGAATGGTCCTGAGCGCCTGACCCAGCCCATGCTCAAGCAGGGCGGTGAGTGGAAAACCGTTGATTGGCAAACAGCCCTCGAATACGTGGCCAATGGCTTGCGCAACATCCAACGTGACCATGGCGCCAGCAGCATTGGCGCTTTGGTCAGCCCGCACAGCACCGTGGAAGAGTTGTATTTGGCCGGTGCTTTGATGCGCGGCCTGGGCTCTGACAACATTGATTACCGTCTGCGCAACGCCGAATTCGGCGCAGCTGAAGGCGTGCGCACTCTGGGTACATCGATCGCATCGCTGAGCACACTGCAGCGCGTTTTGGTCGTGGGCTCCAACCTGCGCAAGGACCACCCGCTGTTTGCACTGCGTGTGCGCCACGCTGTGCGTCATGGCGCTCAGCTGAACGTGGTCACCGACCCAGCGGCATTCAGCCACGCCGATGCTTGGGCCATGCCTGTGGCCAACGCGGTGGTGACCGATGCGTTTGCATGGGCCCAAACCCTGGCCGATCTGGCCGTGGCCATTGCCGCCGAAAAAGGCGTGGACGCACCGTGCGCGGGCACGGCGACTGCGCAGGCCCAAGCCATGGCCAAGTCCTTGTTGGGTGGCGAGCGCAAAGCCCTGTTGTTGGGCAACGCCGCTGCTCACCATGGCAATGCCTCGACTCTGTTGGCTTTGGCCAACTGGATTGGCGCACAAACCGGTGCCAGCGTGGGTTACCTGACCGAAGCGGCCAACACCGTGGGCGCGCAGTGGGTGGGTGCCCAGCCACAAACCGGTGGCAAGCATGCAGGCCAGATGTTGGCCGGTGGCCTCAAAGCGGCCCTCTTGCTCAACACTGAGCCCGAGTTCGACAGCGCAGCAGGTGCTGCAGCGGCCAAGGCCCTGGGCCAGGCCGAGATGGTCGTCACGCTCAGCCCTTTCAAGGCCAACATGGCCTTCAGCGACGTGCTCTTGCCCATCGCGCCATTCACTGAAACGTCTGGTTCCTTTGTCAACGCAGAAGGGCGTCTGCAAAGCTTCCATGCCGTGGTCAAGCCTTTGGCTGAAACCCGTCCTGCCTGGAAAGTGTTGCGCGTGCTGGCCAATCTGCTCGAGATTCCGGGTGTGGCCTTCGAGACCTCGCAAGACGTGTTGGCCCGCGCCACGGCCCAGCCCTTGGCGGCATCGAACACCACGCGTGCCGCGATCAACCTGTCGGGCACCACCACGCCTGCGCCATCGGTCGCTTCGATTTACCAGCTCGATGGCACTGTGCGCCGCGCACCGTCTTTGCAGTTGACCGCAGACGCCCGCCAGGAGGTGACCTCATGATTGACGCAATGTACAACGGCGGCCTGAATTTGGTCGCTGCCAGCTGGTGGGCCACGTTGGTTTGGCCGGTTTTGTGGATCTTGCTCAAGATCGTTGCGATCCTCGCGCCGCTGATGGGTGCGGTGGCTTACCTGACGCTGTGGGAGCGCAAGCTCTTGGGCTTCATGCAAGTGCGCCACGGCCCCAATCGCGTGGGTCCGTTTGGTTTGTTGCAGCCCATTGCCGATGCGCTCAAGCTGCTGACTAAGGAATTGATCAACCCGACAGCGGCCAGCCCCGGCTTGTTTCGCCTGGGCCCGATCATGGCCATCATGCCGGCGCTGGCCGCCTGGGTCGCTATTCCATTCGGCCCCGAGCAGGCACTGACCAACATCAATGCCGGCTTGCTGCTGGTGATGGCGATCACTTCGATTGAGGTGTACGGCGTGATCATCGCGGGCTGGGCATCGAATTCCAAGTACGCCTTTTTGGGTGCGCTGCGTGCATCGGCCCAAATGGTGAGTTACGAAATCGCCATGGGCTTTTGCTTCTTGGTGGTCTTGATGGTCTCGGGCAGCATGAACCTGACCGAAATCGTGTTGGCGCAAGGCAAGGGCGCTGCCGCCGACATGGGCTTGAGCATCTTCTCTTGGAACTGGCTGCCTTTGTTGCCTATCTTTATCGTCTACCTGATCTCGGGCGTGGCCGAAACCAACCGTCACCCGTTTGATGTGGTCGAAGGCGAAGCCGAGATCGTGGCCGGTCACATGGTCGAATATTCGGGCATGGGCTTTGCGATCTTCTTCTTGGCCGAATACGCCAGCATGTGGCTCGTGTCCATTCTGGCCGTGATCATGTTCTTGGGCGGTTGGTTGTCGCCCATCGACCATGCCTTGTTCAACATGGTGCCAGGCTGGATTTGGCTGGGCCTGAAGACCTTCATGGTCGTGTCCATGTTCATCTGGATTCGCGCCACCTTTCCGCGCTTCCGTTACGACCAGATCATGCGTCTGGGCTGGAAGATCTTCATCCCCGTCACCTTGGTGTGGCTGCTGGTCGTCGGCGCGTGGTTGCACTCGCCGTGGAAC
>NZ_CALBEX010000116.1 GCF_937889215.1 uncultured Limnohabitans sp. | reverse complement strand
GTCTGCACGCTGGCCCCATAGCGCCGGGCATTTTCCAGCAGGTTGCGCACCATGCGCCGCAGCAGTTTGGCCACGCCAGGCACTTCGAGTTGGGCCAGGCCTTCGGGCACGTCAAATCTTGCCCCGACCCTCGCACACTCTTCGGCGCACAGGCCCACCAAGTCCACGGGCTCGATGGTGCCGATGTCGGCTTCTTTGGCGTCCAAGCGGCTGGCCAGCAAGATTTCGTCGATCAGTTGGTCGAGTTCGGCCATGTTGCGCAAGATTTCGGCCCGGCTGCGGGCCAAAGCGTCAGCGTCAACCGCAGGGCCGTTCATCAGCTCCAGCCCCATGCGAATGCGCGCCAGCGGCGAACGCAACTCGTGCGAGGCGTTGGCCAGCAATGATTTTTGTGAGGCCATCAGGCCTTCGATGCGCTCGGCCGCTGCATTGAAGCGCTGCGACAGGTCGGCCACTTCGTCGTCGCCTTGCACCGGCATGCGCACCGACAAGTCGCCCTCGCCCCAGCGCTGCACGCCGCGCTGCAGGCCCTCGAGCCGCTGCGTGAGTCTGCGCACCACCGGGTAGAGCCCCAGCGCCACCGCCAAGCCAATCAGGCCCAGCATCCAAAAAAAGGCGGAGGGCTTGGCCCACCAAGGCATGTCCTTGCGCGGGTGCAGAGGCGGGCGACGACCCGAAGCGGGCCGGTCGCCACTGCGCTGCACTTGCAACTGCAGTTGTTGGCCGTCGGGCAGGGTCAGGTCAAATTCAAGCGGTGCGCCCGGCCTGGCCCGTGGGGTGCTGGTGGCCAACACCTCGCCTTGGGCATTCATGACCACCCATTCGCGTGAGGGTGGGCTTTGGTGTTCCATGCTGGCCCGCCAAAAGAAACCCACCACCAACATGAGCAAAGCCACGCCCAGCACCACGGCCAGCCAGATGCGCAGGTAAAGGTGGCGTGACCACTGGCGCTTCAAAGCTTGGATCGGCATGGGTTCAGTCTTGCTGGCGGGCAAACACATAGCCCACACCGCGCACCGTCAGGATGCGCTGGGGGGCTTTGGGGTCGGCCTCGATGGCGGCGCGGATGCGGCCCATGTGCACGTCGATCGAGCGGTCAAACGCTTCGAGTTCACGGCCGCGCACGGCTTCCATGATTTGGTCTCGCGTGAGCACGCGACCCGCGCGTTCGGCCAGCGCCACCAACAGGTCGTATTGGTAAGAGGTCAGCTCGCAGTCTTGGCCTTTGACGCTGACGCGGCGGGCGTCGCGGTCGATCTCGAGCGAGCCAAATTGCAGCAGCTTTTGGGTCGTGTCATGGCCGGTAGTGTTGCCGGTGTTGTGGCGTCGCAAAATGGCTTTGATGCGGGCCAGCAATTCGCGGGGCTCAAAGGGCTTGGGCAGGTAATCGTCGGCGCCCATTTCCAGGCCGATGATGCGGTCCATCGGATCGCCTTTGGCGGTGAGCATGAGCACCGGCACTTGGCCCGAGCTGCCGGGCAGGGCGCGGATGCGCTGGCAAACCTGCAGGCCATCCATGTCGGGCAGCATCAGGTCCAACAACACCAACTCGATGCCCGGGTTTTGCAAACGCGCCAAACCGCTTTGGGCATCGGGCGCGTGGGCCACATCGAACCCGTTTTGCCCCAAGTAGTCCGCCACCATGCCCGCGAGGCGAACATCGTCTTCGATCATCAAGAGTTGTTGCATGGTTGGATCATCGCCTTTTTGCAAGCGCTGGGCGTGTCGGTTGTGTAAATCTGGGTAAATTCGGGGCGTCCAACAATGGCTCATCCATGCGCTCAACGGTTTGTTATCCCAGGGTCAAGCCCGGGGTGACAACTTTTGGGTGGGCGGCTTGTTCGCGTGCACCCTTGACGCCAACGCTACCAACACCAGCACGGGCAAACCCAACCAAGCGGTGGCCGTGAAGAAGCTGGCGTAGCCATGCGCATCCACATAGTCGCCCGAAAACCCGGCGATGAACTTGGGCAGCAGCAGCATCATGGAGCTGAGCAGGGCGTATTGCGTGGCCGAATAGCTGATGTTGGTCAGCGACGACAAATAAGCAATGAACGCAGCCGACGCAATGCCGCTGGCCAGGTTGTCGGCCGAAATGACCCAGACCAGCGCCTGCACGTCGTGGCCCACGCCGCTGAGCCAGACAAACAGCAAATTGCTGGCCGCACTCAAAGCCGCGCCCAGCATGAGCACGCGCATCACGCCCAACCGCGCCGACAGCACGCCGCCCACAAACGCGCCCACCAGGGTCATGACGATGCCGTAGACCTTGGTCACGCTGGCCACTTCGCTTTTGGTGAAGCCCATGTCCACATAAAACGGGTTGGCCATGATGCCCATGACCACGTCGGAGATGCGGTAGACCGCAATCAGCGCCAACAGCAGCACCGCTTGCCAGCGGTAACGCAACCAAAAATCGGCAAAGGGCTCGAGCACCGCACCCTTGAGCCACTCGGCCACATTGCGTGCTGGCGCAAAGGGCGCGGGCACCGGCTCGGGCGAGGCCAGCACCACCCACATGCCCGGTAGCATGCTCAGCGCCATGACCAGATAAGCCGCTTGCCAAGCCGATTGGGCGTAACCCGTGGCTTGCTCACCTTGGACAAAGGCCGCCACCCACAACACCCCCGCCCCGGCCCAGATCATGGCCAAGCGGTAACCCGTTTGGTAACTGGCCGCCAAGGCGGCTTGGGCGTTCACCTCGGCCGACTCGATGCGGTAAGCGTCCAGCGCGATGTCTTGCGTGGCCGAAGCGATGGCCACGGCCAAAGCGCAAGCGACCAAAGGGCCGAGCAGTTGCGAAGGGTCGTTCAGGGCCATGCCCACCAGCCCGAGCGCAATGGCGAGCTGAGACAAAAGCAACCAACTGCGCCTGCGCCCCAACTGACGCGTGAGCCAGGGAATCGGCAGGCGGTCGACCAAGGGAGCCCACAACCATTTCACGCCATACGCCAGCCCGACCCAGCTGAGGTAACCGATGGTGCTGCGGTCAATGCCCGCCTCGCGCAGCCGGAAACTGAGCGTGCCCAGCACCAGCAGCAGCGGCAAGCCCGCCGCAAAACCCAGCGCCAGCATGCGCAAGCTGGCGGGCTGCAAATACAGGCGCAGCGCCTCGCGCCAAGTGCGCACGGTGGCGGGCGGCGCGTTGTTGTTGGGGGCAGCAGAGAGGGCAGGATCGGACATCTGCGGATTATCAACTGCAGCGCATTCGGCGACTGTGCCCGTCATCGCCGGTGACATTTGCTAACGCATCGCCCGGCGGCAAGGCGTCAAAACCCGCTGCATTCGTTATGATTTGTGGACCATGTGTTTTATTTGCAACCTCAAAACCTCCGCCCCTCACGCAGAAGCCAGCGCAGCGGCTCCTACATCGCCTCGCTGGCAAGCCCGGCGAACGTTCCTCTTGGCAGCCGGTGCGGGCGCAGCAGGCTCGGCCTTGGCCCAGGTGGATGTCGGCTCGTCTTCCGGTTTGCGCAAACTGGTGCCGGCCGAGACGCTGGAAAATTCGGCTCGCCAGCAATACGCGCAGGTGCTGAGCGAGGCCCGCCAAAAAGGGGCCCTGGCCCCCGACAACGACCCGCAGCTGCAGCGCCTGCACAGCATTGCCCAAAAGCTCATTCCCCACACCGCGCAGTGGAACCCGCGTTCGCGCGATTGGAAGTGGCAGGTCAACCTGATCGGCAGCCAACAGATCAACGCTTGGTGCATGCCGGGCGGCAAGATCGCCTTCTATACCGGCATCTTGGCGCAACTGAAGTTGAACGATGACGAAGTGGCCATGATCATGGGCCATGAGATGGCGCACGCCCTGCGCGAACACGCCCGTGAGCGCTTGGCCAAAAGCCAGGCCACCAGCTTGGGTTTGTCGATCGCCTCGCAGCTTTTGGGCTTGGGATCTTTGGGCGATGCCGCAGCCAACTTGGGCACCCAGTTGTTGACACTCAAGTACAGCCGGGACGACGAGACCGAATCGGATTTGGTGGGCTTGGAAATTGCTGCCCGTGGCGGCTTCAGGCCCGAGGCGAGTGTGAGCCTGTGGCAAAAGATGCAAGCGGCCAGCGGCAACGGCAGCCCCTCTTTTTTGAGCACACACCCCAGCGGGGCCAACCGCATTCAGGAATTACAAGCCAACCTGCCCAAGGTGCAAAGCTTGTACGAGCGAGCCCGCCGCGGATAAGAAGAGGACCGATCAGGTCCCGCCGACATAAGGGTTGCTTTGCCGCTCACGCCCGAAAGTGCTTTCGGGGCCATGGCCGGGAATGAACACCGTGTCGTTGCCCATGGGCCACAGGCGCTCGGTGATGCTGGCGATCAGGTCGTCGTGGTTGCCTTGCGGAAAATCGGTGCGGCCAATGCTGCCGGCAAACAGCACATCGCCCACAAAAGCACGCTTGATGTCGGGCGAATAAAACACCACATGGCCGGGTGTGTGGCCCGGGCAGTGGCGCACCTGCAAGGTGTGCGCCCCCAGCGTGACGGTGTCGCCATCGGCCAGCCAGCGCGTGGGCTTGAACACCCGTGCGGGCGGAAAGCCATAAGCCGCAGCGGCCTGCGGCAAACCATCGATCCAGAACTGGTCTGCGGGGTGCGGCCCCACGATGGGCAAACCGCCCAGCTGCTCCGCCAGGTCGGCGGTGCCCGAGGCGTGGTCCAGGTGGCCGTGGGTGATCCAGATTTGTTCGAGCTTGAGGCCATGCTGCTGAACGGCCCCCAAGATCAAATCAAGATCGCCGCCCGGATCGACCACCGCCGCCTGACGGCTCTGGTCGTCCCAGACCAAGGAGCAGTTTTGCTGGAAGGGCGTAACGGGGATGGTTTGGTATTGGAGCATGGGCAAATTATAGGAAGTGGCTGCGCGCCACCGGTGTGGACACGCCTGTGTGTGGTGCGCCGGACAGACTGAGCTGAGGCGCTCTTCTATCTTGAAGATTCTGGCTGAGCTGGTGCCATGGTGGCGCGGGCACAGGCCAGGCATTCATTTTCAAGACAAGGAATCTAACCATGCACACACCCCATCCAATGATCCGAATTTCAGCTGTGAGCCTGCTGCTCGCTGCCTCTTTCGCCCTGGCCGCCTGCGCGGGCATGACGCCACAAGAAAAGAGCACCGCCATTGGCGCAGGTGTAGGGGCCATTGGTGGCTCGATCTTGACCGGTGGCAGCCCGACTGGTGCCCTGGGCGGTGCGGCGGTCGGTGGCGTGATCGGTCACGAGATCAAAAAAGCCAAATAAACAGGCAAAACAAAGCCCGCACACAAAGACTGTGTGCGGGCTTTACGCCCGCCTGCTGCGCAGGCGGGCGCAGGGGCTTCAGCTTTGTGGCTGCATGCCCATGACTTCCACTTCAACCCGGCGGTCCACGCGCAAGCAAGTGATCAGGGCCTG
>NZ_CALBEX010000115.1 GCF_937889215.1 uncultured Limnohabitans sp. | reverse complement strand
CGGCGGCCATGTGTTCTGGTACAGCTTGCTGGGCCTTTTCTTGGTGGTCGCCCCTTGGGTGGTGGCCGAGTACTGGCTGGCGCAGCTGACCTTTGTGCTGATTTATGCGGTGGTGGGCCTGGGCCTGATGCTGCTGGCGGGCTTCACCGGCTTGTTCTCTCTGGGCCACGCCGCGTTCTTGGGGGTGGGGGCTTACACCCAGGCCGTCATGGTCAATGCCGGGGTGCCGTTTCCGCTGGCGCTGGTTTGCGCGGGTGTTTTCTCCGCCATCGCGGGCGTGATCGTGGGTTTGCCAGCGCTGCGCGTCAAAGGCATTTACCTGGGCATGGCCACGTTGGCGTTTGGCTTCATCGTCGAAGAAGGCATGGCCCGCTGGGAAAGCGTCACCGGCGGCAATGCGGGCCTGACGGTCACCTATCCCACACTCGGCGGGTGGACACTGGACAGCACCGAAGAGTTTTATTTCCTGTGTTTGGTGGTGACTGTGGGGGCCACGCTGGCCATCGTCAATTTGCTGCGCTCGTCCACCGGGCGTGCCTTTGTCGCCATTCGCGATTCCGAAATTTCGGCGCAAAGCATGGGCATTCACCTGGCGCGTTACAAAACCCTGTCCTTTGCCTTGTCGGCCGCGTTGGCTGGCATTGGCGGTGCTTTGTACGCCCACAAAATCCAGTTCCTCTCGCCCGAGCAGTTCAGCATCATCCAGTCGATTGACTTGCTCTTGATGGTGGTGATTGGTGGCCTGGGCTCAATCCATGGGGCTTTCCTGGGGGCGATTTTTCTGATCGTCATGCCGCAGCTGATCTCCTTGGGTAAAGACTTTTTGCCCGCCGCCATTGGCGGTGCAGCGGGTTTGCAGGGCACGATTTACGGCATGGTGCTGATCGCCTTTGTGCTGTTTGAGCCCATGGGGCTGTATGGCCGCTGGCTCAAAGTGCGCACCTGGTTCCAGCTGTTCCCGTTTTACCGCCGTGGCCTGTTCAAGCGCCAAAAATCGTTCCAGAAGTCGGACCGCCTGAAATGAACGCAGACATCCTTTTATCCGCCCAAGATTTGAGCGTGCGCTTTGGCGGCGTGCTGGCCGTCAACAAGGTCAGCTTCGACGTCAAGCGCGGCGAGGTTTTCACCCT
>NZ_CALBEX010000114.1 GCF_937889215.1 uncultured Limnohabitans sp. | reverse complement strand
CGCCGCCGCATCCTCAAGGAAACACTGTTTCGCTGATGGCCAAGCCCGTTCACCTTTTCAGGATGAACGGGCTTCAAACTGGTCAGCGGTCTGCGTGCAGATGGTTATCGGCAAAGCGTTCACCGCGCAACAATTGCCAAGGTGCCCTGTGGTACAGGTAAATGTCGTGGAAAGGATCGGTAATGATCTTGGTCATCCAGACCAATCCGGTTTGCACGTCGTGCAGGAAGAACAAATGCACCGTGCGGAACAGCAAAGCCGCCGCACCCAAATACAACCACGCAAAACCCACAGCGCGCAAAAATTCGAACCATGTTTCATGCGCGGGCCACAAACCCATGAAGCCAGGATTCATGTAGATAACCAAAGGCAAAACGGCCCAGACACTGAGCAACACCACTTTGCGGCGCAAGTTGTAGCCCACTTTAACGTCTTCCTTGAAATCGTTGGTGGCTTCGTTGACGTGGTCATAACCCAAGGGTTCAAAGAAAAAGTGACCCGCTTGCCGTGTTGTCATAGACACCATCCAGGCCAGCAATGCGGCCATGGCAGGATCAATCCACAGCATGCCGTAAGCCACCACAAAAGACATGGCACTGAGCAAGTGCAAGGACTGGTTGATGCGGCAATGGTGGTAGTAGCGGTGATCGTCCCAACGCTGCACTTCCAAAGCTTTGAAAAATTCTTTCACAGGAACCCCTCTTGTTGAAGATCAAAAGATCATCTTCAATTCGTGTGAAAAATCAATGACATTCAATTTGTCATCAAATTGTTAAAAGCGCCGTTCAGCATCAGGGCATGCATGATTCAGACAATGAGCCCTTTCTGGTTGAAAATTTTGTACCCGCGAATGCCCCCTTGCGCATTGCCGTGGTGACAGAAACATGGCCACCCGAGGTCAATGGCGTGGCACTGACACTGTCGCGCTTGATTCAAGAATTGAGCCAACGGCAACACACCATCCAGCTCATCCGTCCGCGGCAAGACCGCCACGAGGCAGAAAGCCACCGGGAAGGCTGGAGTGAACTGCTGCTCAAAGGCATGCCCATTCCGCGCTACCCGCAGCTGAAGCTGGGGTTCCCAAGCAAAAAATCACTGGTCCAAGCCTGGAGCCTAAATCGGCCCGACATCGTGCACATCGCCACCGAGGGGCCATTAGGCTGGTCGGCGCTGCAGGCGGCACGGGTCTTGCGCTTGCCCGTCACCTCCGATTTCAGAACCAACTTCCAAAGTTACAGCAAACACTATGGTGTCGGTTGGCTGCAAAAGCCCATCGTGGCTTACCTGCGCAAATTTCACAACCGCACCTTGTGCACCATGGTTCCGACCCACGCGATGCTTGAACAACTCAACACCTTGGGGTTTCAAAATCTCCAAGTCGTTGCGCGAGGTGTCGACACCGCACTGTTCACACCCCACAAAAGAAGCCCTGCCTTGCGCAGCACCTGGCAAGCGAGTGACGCAACCCTTGTCATGCTGTCCGTGGGGCGGTTAGCGGCCGAAAAAAATCTGGACTTGACCGTCAAAACTTACCACACACTGAAACAAAAACAGC
>NZ_CALBEX010000113.1 GCF_937889215.1 uncultured Limnohabitans sp. | reverse complement strand
AGTGTTTGTTGCCACGCTGCATCGTTGTCCTCTTTGATGACTTCATGCACCAAACCCACCTGCAGGGCTTGCGCAGCGGTGTAGCTCAGGCCTTGCAACAGGCACTGGCGCGCTGCACTCTCGCCCAGGCGCTGCCACACAAACGGTGCAATCTGCGCAGGCGGCAGGCCCAGCGTGACCTCGGGTGTGCCCAGCACCGAACGCGCTGTGGCCACCACATGGTCGGCGCAACACACCAGGCCAAAACCGCCGCCCATGGCCGCGCCATCCACCCGGCACACCAGCAGCTGGGGCAGGGCGCTCAGGGCGTGCAGCAAGTCGCCAAAGCCACGGTTCATGCCCAGCAGTGGGTCGGTTTGTCCGTTTTGCAGGGGTTGGCCGATCAGGCTGGCAAAGCCGCCCAAGCTACCGCCCGCGCAAAAGGCACCGCCTGCGCCGGTCAGCACCACGATGCGCAGCGTGGCGTCTTGTGCCGCACACCCACAGGCTTGCAGCAAGTCGTCCACCACCGCATCGCTTAAAGCGTTGCGGGTGGCCGGGTCGTTCATCGTCCAGGTCTCGACCGCGCCTTGGCGTTCGATCAACAAAGTGCTGCTCATTTTTGCGGCCGCTTGGCAATGCCCATCATCTTGGACAAGATGCCCAGCATCACCTCGTCGGCACCGCCACCAATCGAGGCCAGGCGGCCGTCGCGGTACATGCGCGAGACTTTGTTTTCCCAGGTGAAACCCATGCCGCCCCAAAACTGCAGGCAGGTGTCAGGCACCGTGCGGTTCAAACGGCCCGCTTTGAGCTTGGCCATGGTGGCCCACTCGGTCACGTCTTCGCCCGCGATGTAGTGCTCGCAGGCTTGGTAGGTCAGGGCGCGCAGGCATTCGATGTCGGCCTTGAGTTCAGCCAGTTTGAACTGAACCCACTGCTGGTCGGCCAGCGTCGAGCCAAACAGCTTGCGCTCTTGCGCCCATTCCACCGTCCACTGGATGCAGTTGGTCAACGACTGCAGCGTGCTGGCGGCGCACCACAGGCGCTCTTCCTGAAACTGCTGCATTTGGTAGATGAAGCCCTGGCCCTCGGCACCGATGCGGTAGCGCTGGGGCACACGCACTTCATCAAAATAAATCAGGCCGGTGT
>NZ_CALBEX010000112.1 GCF_937889215.1 uncultured Limnohabitans sp. | reverse complement strand
CTGTGCAGCCGCTGCGCCACTCGCTCAGGTTGCCGCCCGGGCTCACGCGCAGCTCGGCATTCACGGTGTAGGGACGGACCTCGCTGCCTTCCACCTGGCCTTGCAAACGCCAGCCTTCGCCGTCGGGCGTGAGCTGCGACGAAACCACCTTGTTTTGCAGGTACAGCGTGGTGCCCCGCGACCATGCACCCTGGTCAAAATAAAAAGCCAGTTGCGAAGGGGTGAACCACTGCCGTGGTGTGTCGGACTTCATGCGTACACGGTCTCAGCCGACCCACTTGCGGGCGTTTTGCCACACGCGCAGCCAAGGGCTGGTGGCAGCGATGTCGCCACTCGTCCAGCTCATCTGCACATTGCGGAACACGCGCTCGGGGTGCGGCATCATGGCCGTGAAGCGTCCATCAAAGGTGGTCACGGCGGTCAGGCCGCCCTCGCTGCCATTGGGGTTGAAGGGGTACTGTTCAGTGGCCACGCCTGTGTTGTCCACAAAGCGCATCGCCGCAATGGCTTGGGCCGCGTTGCCTCGGTGTTTGAAGTTGGCAAAGCCTTCGCCGTGCGCCACGGCAATCGGCAAGCGGCTGCCCGCCATGCCTTGCAAAAACAGACTTGGCGACTCGAGCACTTCAACCATCGACAGGCGGGCTTCAAAGCGCT
This sequence comes from uncultured Limnohabitans sp., assembly GCF_937889215.1. Taxonomy (GTDB): domain Bacteria; phylum Pseudomonadota; class Gammaproteobacteria; order Burkholderiales; family Burkholderiaceae_C; genus Limnohabitans_A. The sequence continues at coordinate 1,050 of NZ_CALBEX010000112.1, read as the reverse complement.
CGCTCTGGTTGGTGGTGAAGCGCGGCCAGTCTTGCGCGCCAGGGATGATGTCGGCGAGTTCCGCAAACATCTGGCAGCCGTTGCACACGCCCAGACCAAAGGTGTCGGTGCGGCCAAAGAAGCCTTTGAACTGCTCGGACAGTTGAGGGTTGAAAGTGATGCTGCGCGCCCAGCCGATGCCAGCGCCCAGTGTGTCGCCGTAACTGAAGCCGCCGCAAGCCACCAGGCCTTGGAAGTCGGCCAAGTTGGCGCGGCCAGACTGCAGGTCGGTCATGTGCACGTCGTGCGACTCAAAACCGGCTTTGTGGAAGGCGTAGGCCATTTCCACATGCGAGTTGACGCCTTGCTCACGCAAGATGGCCACTTTGGGGCGGGACAAATTCAGGAACGGCGCAGCGACGTTGTCAGTCGGGTCAAAGCTCAGCGCCACATGCATGCCGGGGTCGCTGGCCTGGCCAGCAGCGGCGTGTTCGGCGTCGGCGCAAGCGGGGTTGTCGCGCTGCTGGCAAATCTTCCAGCTCACGCTGTCCCAGACCTGGTGCAGGTCTTCCAGCTTGGCGGCAAAAACCTCTTTGGTGTCGCGCCAGATGCTCAGCTCGCCCACGCCTTTTTGGATGGTCGATTGCACGGGTCGGGTCTTGCCAATCACATGCGTGTGTTTGGACAGGCCATGTTCGCGCAAGGTTTGCAGCACCGCGTTGCGCTCGGCTGTGCGCACTTGCAGCACCACACCCAGCTCTTCGTTGAACAGGGCTTTGAGGGTCAGTTCTTCGCGGCGGGCGCTGACCTGGCCAGCCCAGTTTTTGGCATCGCCGTGGTCGGCGCGGCTGTCGGTGATGCCGTCGCCTTCGGTGACCAGCATGTCCACATTGAGGGCCACGCCCACGTGGCCGGCAAAAGCCATTTCGGCCACAGCGGCCAGCAAGCCGCCGTCGCTGCGGTCGTGGTAGGCCAGGATCTGGCCCTTGGCACGCAAGGCGTTCACGACCTTAACCAGGCTGACCAAGCTTTGCGGGTCTTCCAGATCGGGCACGCTGTCGCCAAACTGGT
>NZ_CALBEX010000111.1 GCF_937889215.1 uncultured Limnohabitans sp. | reverse complement strand
CGCCACGGACCATGCTGGCCTCAAAGGCATCACGCTCGCGACCGGTGAAGCTGCGAACACGCACGGAACCACCCCATTCGGGAACATCGACGTCCTCTGTTTGAAGGTCGTTTGCGCAAAGGATGGCGGATTTAGAAAGTAATGTCATAGGTACTCCAGAAATGAAAAAACCCGCCGGGGTTTTATCCAGGGGCGGGTTGGTTTGCGGTCAAAGGTCAGCTTCAGAGGCTGACCCGGTTCTTCATAGATTTCGGGCTGCGTGATGCAACCTCAAAATTTCAACATCGTCGCCACGTACGCGGTAAATGGCGATGTAGTTCTTATGCAGGACCATCTCACGCGTGCCAGGGACGCGGCCAGCCCGGCCCATGCCAGGATGGGCCTGAAGTTTGGTCACAGCGGCCTGCAACTCCAGCACAAAGCTGGTGGCGCGGGTCGGGTTGTCTTTAGCGATGAAGCCAGCGATTTCATCAACAGACGCGAGCGCTGTCTTGGTCCACTTGATCAACATGAATCAAGCGCCGTATTTGGCAAATACCGCTTTGACCTGCTTGTCGGTTGCGAATTCGCCTGCATCGGCCTCCTTGATGCCTTCGTGAATGTCACGAATCTGCCAAGATTCACTCTGCACGTAGTTGGTCAGCGCATCAATGGCCAAAAAGCTCTTGGTCCGGGCGGTCGCCTTGGCCAGCTCTTCGATCTGGTTGTAAAGCGCCTCGGGCAGGCGTACGTTGATGGTTCTGGCGGTCATGGCGTAACACTCCTGTGCATGTGTAATACAGCGCATTATCTACTTCACAAAGCCAAAGGTCAAGGTGGGCGGCCTCTTCCCTGAGCAAGAGACCTTAGGCCCAGGTGATCGAGCCGGAAATACGCAGTTCAGCCGAGCGCCGGATCGCCTGGTCCACCGCGCCCTGGCTGTTGAATTTCTTCACGTAGGCGGTAAAGGTTGCGGTGTTGCCGTTGGGCAAAATCAACTTGAAACTTTTGGCAACACCGGTGACAAGTGCAGTCATCAGCGCCAATTGGCCTGCATCGCTGTTGTCCTGGTCGACCTCAATGGCAAACGCACCAGGATCAAAGAGACCCAAGATGAATTCCTTGGCGGTCGAATCAAAGTTGGTTCGCTCAATCTCTGATGCCGAGCCGTCAAAGCCGCTGTAGCTCTTGACGTTGGAAATCTTGGTCCACTGCACAGGGGTTGCAGTACCACCGCTGGTGTAAGTCGTATAACCAGTCGCATCCAGTCCAGCGAGGGTCACGATCTTGGTCGTAGGTTCGATGTACTGCACAACGAAGCTGTTGCCGTTGAGCTGCGTGGTGCCAACGACACCGGCGATGGTGATCACATCGCCCTTGTTCAATGCGGTGACCGCTGAAAGCGTGACCCGGCAAGGGTTAGTGAGTGAGACTGCAGTGATGGTGAGCGCCGACCCGGTGGTCGTGCCGATACTGACCGTGGAGCCTTGGGCTGAGATGGCGGTGCTTGGCATAGAGTTCTCCTAAAAGTTAGTGCCAGATCGAAAAATCCAAAATCACCCGATGCAGCAATGCCTCGGGCTCGAATTGGTCTTGCTCAAGGAGCAAAACGTGGGTGATGGCGCTGCTTTTCATTGCGGCTTTGACCGTCTCGGCCAAAGCCAGGGCAGCGGCGTAGGTGGTGTCAAAGCAGTCCACCTGCAGGCGGGTGTTCTCAACGGGTGCGCCGTCGGCCAGGGTGTTTTCTGGCGCGCTGGAAACACGGGCATAGACCGCGTAGGGCTTTTGCACGTTGTTGGGTGCAATGTTCGGAAACACCCTTCCCCCGGCCACACCTGCGAGGGCCGCGAAAAGGTCTTGCTGAATCATTTTTTGAGTTCGCGTGCGGCTTGCTCGATGCGCTCAGCAAGCCGTGTCTTGATGGCCGTTAGCGCATCGTTTTTCTTCATGTCAAAAGCAGGCCGCAGAAATGGACGCGCGGACATCTTTACGGTCCCGAACTCCACAAAGCGCCAGTACCAGGCGTCTTGCGAGAGGTTGCCTCGTCTGCCTTGCTTGCGATACTTCTTGCCATGCCGAACCGTGACAAAGAAGGTCTGCTTGTTCTTGTTCGACAACTCAGGGATTTGTTTCAAAATCACCGAGCGCTTCAAAGTGCCTGGCGGTGGCTGGTTGGGTCCCAGATCGCCCGTTGCAACGGGAGCTTGCAACTTGGCTTCATCCCGGATCAGCTTGGCTCCGGCATAGACCGCTGCTCGCAAGCCGTTTTTGGCCACTCGGTCAGGCAACTCTTTCAAAGCCTTGGCCAAAGCATCAAGGCCCTCAATCTGAACGCTCTCGTACTTAGCCATCGTCCAGACCCTCTGACGCCAGCAGCGTGACCAGAACATTGCTCTCGTCCTCGTTCAACGCCGCGTGGATGTTGAAGATCCGAGCTTTGTAAAGTGCGCGGTATCCAGATACCACCCGGGTATCGGTCAGACTTGCCTGATACCGCACCGTGATTTGGTGGGAGATTTCGCTGGCCATGCGATGCGCACTTTCCAGCTCGCGTCCCGTCAAGGGCTGTATGTCGGCCCAAACGGTGGCCACGTTCAGCCAAGTGCGGACCGGACCGCCATAGCTGTCTTGCACATTGCTTTGTCGCTGCAAGGTAATGCGCCGGTTTAGCTGACCCGCTCGTAATGAACTCATGGGATCGCCCTTATACGAAAGCGACCTTGTAGGGGTCAAGCAAACCATCAATGAATGAAAGCGCTTCCACACGGCCGCGACTTAGAACTGCAATCTCTTCGCGGTGGGCATAAAGGCTGCCGACACGCAACTTGATCCAACTCTTGATTCCCTCTGGCACCTGGGCGGCGCTGCCGTACCCGGCGTCAAAGGTGACCGATACCGCACCAATCTGCGGCAAGCAAATCGGCCAGATCTGACCAAACACGGGGGTGATGCGTGCGGGCTCACAGGCGGTGTCCACCGTGTAGGTGGCCCCAGGCATGACCTGCAGCGCAGATCCCATGTCCAGGTAGTTGATCGAGACGACAGACTGCACCGGCGTCTTGAACAACAAAATGGCGTGCCCTGGCAAGCTGAAAGCTTGACCTGCGGGTACGCCCATCAGAGACGGTCCGGGAAAGCAGTCGAGCACTTGCTTCCATCGGGCAGTGGTGAACTGCCTGCCGGTCAGTGTCTCGGCTGCTTGACGGGCCGCCGTGATGAGCGATGCGATCAGCATGTCATCCTCGTCAAAATCCACCCGCAGATGGAGTTTGGCTTCCCACAGGGACACCGGCTCCTCTGAAGGTGGGGTGACGAGTTGCAATGGCATTTAGATCACCTGAACCACAGCAGCCTGATTGCCCACGTCAGCCGGTGCATAACGGGGGTTGACTCCGAGCAGCTGGGCCGATGTGATGCTGGCGGCCACGCCAACGGTCACTGTGACACGCACAAAAGCGAAGCCGTTCACGGTGTCGAGCTCTTCAGGCTTGACATTGACAAGCACCTGTTTGTTGTCACCCGTGGCTTTAACGATCT
>NZ_CALBEX010000110.1 GCF_937889215.1 uncultured Limnohabitans sp. | reverse complement strand
CCGGGTGGACGCGCTCATCGAGCGCTTGCCCCCTTCTGCCCCAACTGCTTCGCATGAGGCATCCGCATGAGCAACAAACAAATAGATGTCCAGATCATGGGCCAAAGCTACATTCTGGGTTGCCCTGAAGGCGGCGAAGAACGCTTGCTGGGCGCGGTGCGCAAGGTGGATGAAGCCATGTGTAAGATCCGCGACGCCGGCAAGATCAAGGCGCGTGACCGCATTGCCGTGTTGGCTGCGCTGAACTTGGCTTTCGAACAAGTCGAAGCGCCTATACCCGCTGCTCATGCTGCGGCCGCGAGTGACTTGCAACCCGACGCGCAGGTGCGCCTGACGCAATTGCTGCAGCGCCTTGATGGTGTGATTGAAAAAGACGGCCAACTGCTTTGATGCAGATGCATGGGGTGCCGAGCGTTGTTGTGTAGGCGACGGCCCGCGTCGCTGTTTAGCCTCTACAATCGCTCTGTCTGCAGTGCATGCCGGGCTTTATATTTCCTTGAACCAATGCTCTTAGAGCCCGGGCTTGGTACATTGGCTGGTGAGCGTGATCATCTCGCGTCAGATGAACCCAACGCCAGTCTGCCCTCGCCCACCTGAACCCCGGTTCAGGATGCCGGTCCGGTGGCACTTGCAGACACCTTCTTTTTTATCTCCCCATTCCTCCATGATCATCGAACCTCTGCTGTTGGCCGAATTGGCTGTTCTTGGCCTGTGCACAGGCTTTTTGGCAGGCTTGCTCGGCATTGGCGGCGGCATGATCATGGTGCCGTTCTTGACCTACATGTTGGGGGCCAGAGGCGTCAGCCCTGACTTGGCCGTCAAGATGGCGATTGCCACGTCCATGGCCACCATCATTTTCACCAGCGTCTCCAGCGTTCGTGCCCACCACAAGAAAAAAGCCGTGCGCTGGGATTTGGTCAAAGGCCTGGCTCCGGGCATCGTGATCGGTAGTTTGATCGGCAGCTTGGGCATTTTCGCCTTTGCCAAGGGCACTTACCTGGCTTTGTTCTTTGCATTATTTGTGGGCTTTTCGGCCACACAAATGTTTCTGGACAAAAAACCTGCGCCATCGCGCCAAGTTCCCGGCTTTCAGGGCTTGCTGGGCGCGGGCGGCTTGATCGGCCTGCTCTCGGGTCTGGTGGGGGCTGGTGGTGGTTTCATCAGCGTGCCTTTCATGGCCTGGTGCAATGTGGCCATCCACAACGCAGTGGCCACCAGCGCAGCGCTGGGCTTTCCGATTGCACTGGCCAATGTGGCCGGCTATGTGGTTAGTGGCCATACGGTGCAAGACCTCCCTGCTGACAGCTTTGGCTATCTGTGGCTGCCGGCCTTGGGGGTGATTGCCGTGTGCAGTGTGTTCATGGCGCCGTTGGGTGCCGCCACGGCGCACAAACTGCCGGTGAAACAACTCAAGTGGATTTTCGCCAGCGTGCTGTATGTGCTTGCTGCTTACATGCTCTACAAAGGCTTGTTCGCCTGATGTCAGGCCGGTGTCTGAAACACCTCCACCTCACCCTTCACTGACCCAGTGACCGCCGCGACTGCAACTGCAGCAGAGCTGTTGGCATGCGTGGTGGGCAAAACATGGGCTCGGGGCATGTTTTGAAGATACGGCAGATGAACCACTGAACGCTTGATCTACATCAAGCGGTGGCATTTGTCGCGCTCTTAAACTGGGGTTTTCATTTTGTTCAGGAGCACAACATGTACCAACGCATTCTCGTGGCCACCGATGGCTCCACCCTGTCCAAAAAAGCCGTGACCAGCGCCATTGAATTGGCCGCCACTTGCGGCGCCCTACTGATCGCACTCAAAGTGGTGCCACGCTACCCCCAAGCTTATTTTGAAGGCAGCATTCCCTTGCCGGTCGAAGACATCGCGCGCGTGGAAAAGCAATGGATGGAATCGGCCCAATCGCTGCTGGCCGCTGTCGAAAAGTCGGCCAAAGCCAAGGGGGTCAGCAGCCAAGCGGTGACCGTCAAGTCCGATGTGGTGTCGGACGCCATCATCGCAGCGGCCAAGAAGCACAAGGCCGAGTTGATTGTCATGGCATCGCATGGTCGAAAAGGCATCAAGCGCCTGCTCTTGGGCAGCGAAACACTTCAAGTGTTGACCCATTCGCACATTCCCGTGCTGGTGCTGCGCTGAACACGGTCGGCGGCAGACCCGTTCTGTCTGTCTTGAGCCACGATGGCGCGCGCAGGCGGATTCTTGTGCCTTTGTCTGAAAATATTACATAAAATGTATTCATTTAAACCTGCCCACGACGGTCATGAATACATTCAAAAACGCCTATCGACGTCACACAGCCCACGGACAAACCGCTTGGCGCACGCTCTGGATCGGAGCTTGGCTGAGCGGCCTGCTGTGCTCAGGGCTTGCGCATGCCCAAGCCTTGACCATCGAAAGCTGGCGCAAGGACGATCAGATTTTTTGGGACAAAGTGCTGATTCCGGCTTTTCACAGAGCGCACCCCGAGATCAAGTTGCAGTTCAAACCGGAGGAGCCCCTGAGCTACGACTCGCGACTCGAGGCCCGGCTGTCCACCCGACGGGCTGGTGACCTGATTTTTTGCAGGCCCTTTGACGCCAGCGTGCGCATGCAGGCCAAAGGTTATCTGATGCCCCTGAAAGAGGAGGCACTGAAGAACTTCAACCCGCAAGCCCGCCGCGCTTGGACCACAGACGACGGGACCACCACTTATTGCCTGCCGGTGGCCTATGTGATGCACGGCTTGTTTTACAACAAAAAAATACTCCGCGACATGAAACTGGAGCCTCCGACCACTTGGCACCAGTTCTACCAATTGCTCGGCCAAGTGAAGGCCAAGCAGACCGTGACCCCGTTGGCCTTGGGCACTGCCGACATGTGGGAATCCACTCAAGTGGTGTTCACTGGCCTCGGCCCCAATTTTTGGGAAGGTGAAAAAGCCCGCCAAGGGCTGATGGACGGCACCGTCAAATTCACCGACCCGGGCTTCATCAAAGCTTGGCAGATGATGGCGCAACTCAAGCCGTACATGCACCCCGAGCAAAACAGCATGTCCAACGGCGACATCCAGCTGCTGTTTGCCACCGGCAACGCCGCCATCTACCCCTCCGGATCCTGGGACATCGACTTTTTACGAAACACCAGCTTTGCTTACAAAAAACCCATCGACCTGGGGGTGTTCAAGCCACCGGTTGAGCACGAAGGTCAGGCTTGCCACATCTCGGTGCACCCGGATTTCGGCATTGGTGTGAACAAGAACAGCCCCAACCAGGCTGCAGCGCTCCAGTTCATCGATTGGCTGGGCACGGCCGATTTTGCCCAGCTGCTCACCGATACACTGACCGGCTACTTTCCTTTGGCGGACCACAAAGTGAGAATCAACGACCCGCTTGGCCAAGAAATGATGCGCTGGCGTAGCGAGTGCCAAGACACGATCCGCCTGAACGCCCAAAAAATCAACCGGGTCTGGCCCTCCATGGAAGAGGAGCTTTGGTATGCCAACGTGAAAGTGCTCAACCAAGACATCACCCCGGAGCAGGCGGCCCAGCACATCCAAAAAGTACATGAGAGAAACGCGTCCCTGAAGTGAACAACCGCCGGAAATGGCTGCGTTCAGCGGCCCGTCGACACCTCGGGCAGATCAAAGGGGGTGCTGGTCACTGTGGTGCACAGCGCGCGCGAGCAAGCTGCCGGTGCGGTCATCGTTCAAAGTGAACACGTGTTGCGTACCGGACTTGAATGCAATCTTGCTGACCCAGCCGAAATGGGCCGCGCTGCACACCACCACAGCGGGTTGGGCGCTTGCCACCACCTGCGCCATTTCGGTGTTTGAGCCCTCGTTGTCCAAGGGAAAAAACACATGACCGGTTCGCTCGGTGGCCTCAATAAGTATCCTGGCCTCAATGGATTTGGCAACCCGAACGACCACACAGCTGCGCTCGGGCAAATCCAGCGACCGCAACAAGTTGGCCATCATGGCCGAGCCACGGTCCAGGTCTTGCCCGCTGTAGCGCAGGCCAGCGTCGGTTTCAAGCGCCAACGCCGTCAAGTCGTCAGCATAGGCACGCTGCTGTGCAGCCCACAGATTTTCTGGGTTCATGTCGCCTCACTTGGCCTTTTGACGGGCCCAAACCATCAAGCCAATGCCGCCCAGCACCATCGGCACACACAACCACTGCCCCATGCTGAGATTGGCAAACAGCAAGCCTAAAAAAGCATC
>NZ_CALBEX010000109.1 GCF_937889215.1 uncultured Limnohabitans sp. | reverse complement strand
GGGGGTGCGCAGACCGGGCAAAAAGCGCGCTACGAACATGACCCACTTGCCGTATTTTTGAAAAGCATCTTGGGCGCTGACAAAGCGCTCAGGCGTCAGGATTTTGCGAAAACCGGGCAATTGGGAAATGCGTTGGCCATACAAACGCCCCAGCGTGAACATCAGACCGTCACCCACCAATACACCCGCCATGCCCACAGCAAACATGGTGTGGACATCGGCATGGCCCAGCCCAGCGATCACGCCACCGGTGACCAAGGTCACGTCCTCGGGGATGGGCACACCAAAACCACAGACCAAGAGCATCACGAACACAGCCAAATAGCCGTATTCGGTAAAGATGGGCATCAGAAACTCAAAAACTTCCATGGATTTCAAAGTTTGGCAGTGCAAAACCCTGGGGGCGAAATGCAGAGGGTTAGCAGGTTGCGGGCCAGTGTAAAGCATTTGTAAGTCCCTTCCAGAGGCGGGTCAGGTGGGTATTCCCGATGGCATGAACCCGGTCCGGAGCGGGGTGTCACAGAACCTCGCCGGCACTTGACCGCGCACATTGCTGGCACACTTGGAGCCCTGTTTTGCAAGTCTTGAACCCATGCCCCGTCCCATCCAAGCCACCATCCACCCCTCAGCGCTGCGGCACAACCTGTCCTGCGCCCGCCAAGCGGCCCCTGACGCGCAGGCTTGGGCGGTGGTCAAGGCCAACGCCTACGGGCACGGCATCGAGCGGGTGTTTGACGGCTTGCGCGGGGCCGACGGCTTTGCTCTGCTGGACTTGGCCGAGGCACAGCGGGTACGCGCTTTGGGCTGGCGTGGCCCTATTTTGTTGCTGGAGGGCGCTTTTGATGCCCGAGATTTGGAGCTGTGTTCGCGCCTGCACCTGTGGCACACGGTGCATTGCGATGCGCAGATCGACATGCTGGCGCTGCACAAGACACACGAGCCGCATCGGGTGTTCCTCAAGATGAATTCGGGCATGAACCGGTTGGGTTTTGCGCCGCAACGCTTTCGCTCGGCCTGGACCCGGTTGAACGCCCTGCCGCAGGTCGACGAGATTTCGCTCATGACCCACTTCAGCGACGCCGACGGCCCCAAAGGCATCGCCGAGCAGATGGCCCGCTTTGAAGAGGCCACCCGTGACTTGCCGGGCGAGCGCAGCCTGAGCAACAGCGCCGCCATCTTGCGCCATGCGCAGGACGCCGCCGTGAAAGCCGATTGGATTCGCCCCGGTATCGCGGTGTATGGCAGCTCGCCCGACTTTCCCGAGCACAGCGCTGCGCACTGGGGCCTGCAGCCCGCCATGAGCTTGCATGCCCAAATCATCGCGGTGCAGCACTTGCAGGCGGGAGACAGCGTGGGTTATGGCTCCATGTTTGTGGCCGAGCAGCCCATGCGCATCGGCGTGGTGGCTTGCGGCTATGCCGACGGTTACCCGCGCATCTGCCCCACGGGCACGCCGGTGCTGGTGGATGGGCAGCGCGGCCGCACCGTGGGCCGCGTCAGCATGGACATGTTGACGGTGGACTTGGGCCCATTCCCCGAGGCGGGTGTGGGCAGCGCCGTCACGCTGTGGGGGCGATCGGCCAATGGTGCGGTGCTGGGCATCGATGAAGTGGCGCAAGCGGCAGGCACCGTGGGCTACGAGCTCATGTGTGCCTTGGCCCAGCGCGTGCCCGTGGTGGTGGAAGACTGAAGGCTTGCTGCAAGCGAGACATGTTCTGCCAGCACAGCGCCTCACAATCCAACCATGCCCCACCGCGCACCCCTGCACCCCCACGACCAAAGAGCTTTGGCTGTGGCACTGGTGTTGGTGGTCATTTGGGGTGGCAACTTCACCCTGCAAAAGTACCTGTTTGACCTGATCTCGCCGGGCGGCTTTTTGTGGGCGCGCTACCTGATCATGCCTGTGTGTGCGCTGCTTTTGATGCGCTGGCGGCTGGGCCTTTGGCTGCCGCCGCTGCCGCGCAAGGAATGGGTGCGCATGGCTTGGCTGGGCTTCATTGGGCACTCGTTGCATGTGGGCTTGGTGACCTACGGCATCCACTGGTCTACGGCGTTTTCCAGTTCGGTCATTTTGGCGTGTGGGCCAATTTTCACCTTGCTCATCTTGCGCTTGCAGGGCCTGGAGCGGCTGACCGCCGCGCAGTTGTCGGGGGTGACCTTGGCCTTTGGCGGGGTGGTGATGTTCTTGTCTGACAAGCTGCTCGGCGGGAACTGGCGAGCGGGTGGGGGGGACCTGGTCTTATTGGTCGCCGCCGGCCTGTTTTCTTTTTATACGGTGTCGGTCAAGCCCGTGATGCAGCAACACGGCCCGGTGCTGACCATGGGCTACGCCACCTTGCTGGGTGGTTTGCCGGTCATGCTGCTGTCGGTGCCCGCGGGCATGCAGGCGGATTGGTCGGTGCTCAGCTTTTGGGCTTGGGTCGGTTTGTTTTGGTCGGTGTTGGTTTCCGCGTTCATCGGGTGGCTGGCCTGGGGCTGGATCAACACAGTGCGCGGCGTGGCCCGCTCTGCCCCCTTGTTGTATCTGATGCCACCCATGGCGGGCTTGTTCGCCTGGGCGCTGTCGGGCGAGCACTACACCTGGATCAAGGTGGCCGGTGCTGGCGTGACTTTGTTGGGGGTGGCGCTGGCGCAGTATGCCGGGCAGATCAAGTGGCGTTTGCGCTGAACGGGTGTCAGCGCAACCAAGTGTCGTAGGCTGTTTTGCAGATCAGCGCCAGCACCACGAAGATGAAAATTTGGCGCACAAAGCCTGCCCCGTGCTTGAGCGCCAGACGCGTGCCGATCAGGCTGCCGATGATGTTGGCCACCGCCATGGCCAGCGCCAGATGCCACCACACATGGCCTTGGTAGGCGAACAGCATGAGGGCTGAAAAATTGGTCGCCACATTGATCAGCTTGGCCGAGGCCGAGGCGTTCAAAAAATCGTAGCCCAGCAAGCGCACGTAGGCAAAGACCAAGAAGCTGCCGGTGCCGGGGCCAAAAAACCCGTCGTAAAAACCGATCATCAGACCGATGCCTGAGGCGATCCAGGCTTCTTTCGGGCCAGCAAAGCGTGGGGCGTGCTCGCGGCCCATGTCTTTTTTGGCCAGGGTGTAGACCAGCAAGATCCCCAGCATCACAGGCAGCGCTTTGCGAAACAGCGCAGGGTCGACCTGTGTGACCCCCCAAGCCCCGATGACCGAGCCCACCAGGCCCGCGCCCGCCGCAGGCAGCACAGAGCGCCAGGGCATGACCACTTTGCGGCTGTACTGCACGGTGGCAAAGGCGGTGCCCCAGATGGACGCACTTTTGTTGGTGCCAAACAAGGTGGCAGGGGCCGCGCCGGGGAAGGTGGCAAACAGCGCGGGCAGCAAAATCAGGCCACCACCGCCCACGATCGAGTCGATGAGCCCAGCCAGCAGCGAGGCCAGTGAAACGATCAGTAATTCCATGGGTGAGATTGTGGCACCCGCCGGGTGCTTCAGAGGTCGGCCGAGGGTCAGTGAGCGGCCAAAAAAAAGCGCCGCTTGCGCGACGCTTGGGGTGAATCACATCTCGTTTGGATGTTGTTTGATGTTGATGTTCTTTGGGTTTCGAGTTGTCTCCTCGGCCCTCGGGATGCAGATACTGCTTTGCATCGAGTGGGCTCACTGTAAGGGCACAGGACCCCGTGATTCATCAGGGATTTCCCGATTCGGGGGAAATCCCTGACCCAAATTGACGCAAAACTGACAAAAAGAATGCTTTTGACCTGTGTGGATTGCGCACGCGGCTCAGGCGCGCTGGTATTTGGCCGCGTCGGTCATGATCCAATGCGCGGCTTTTTCCGCAATCATCAAGGTCGGGCTGTTGGTGTTGCCGCTGGTGATGGTGGGCATCACGCCTGCATCAACCACTCGCAAGCCCGCTACGCCGCGCACCTGCAGGCGCGAGTTGACCACCGCCATTGGGTCGTCGTCGCGCCCCATGCGGGTAGTGCCCACGGGGTGGAAGATGGTGCTGGCAATGTCACCGGCCAACTTGGCCAGTTCTTCGTCGCTTTGGTACTGCACACCGGGCTTGAACTCTTCGGGTGCGAAAGGTGCCATGGCGGGCTGCGCCATGATGCGGCGCGTCACCCGCAGGCTGTCGGCCGCGACTTTGCGGTCGGCGTCGGTGGCCAAGTAGTTGGGTGCGATGGCGGGCGCGTCTTCGAAGTGGGGCGTCTTGATCTGCACCGTGCCCCGG
>NZ_CALBEX010000108.1 GCF_937889215.1 uncultured Limnohabitans sp. | reverse complement strand
CGCTGACTTCGGGCTATGATCGGGGCACTGGAAAATGCCGCGTGATACTGTACGAATACCCCTTTAACGAACGCATTCGCACCTATTTGCGACTGCAGTTGCTGTTTTCCCGCATGGGTCAACTGATCGGGCGTGAGCACGCGTTGGACCACCATTTCGCCCTCACCACCTTGTTTGAAATCATGGAGGTGGGCACGCGTTCAGAACTGAAATCCGAAGTGCTCAAGGATCTGGAGCGGCAAAAACAGCTGTACACAGCGTACCGGGGCAACCCCGCGATTTCTGAAAAAGCGCTCGATGGCCTGATTGGTCAATTGGACGATCACTTTGAAGCCCTGAACCAGGTCAATGGCAAGATCGGCCAAAACCTGACCGAACAAGATTTCCTGATGTCTCTGCGAAGCCGGGTCGTGATCCCGGGTGGTACTTGTGAGTTTGACCTCCCTGCTTATCATGCGTGGCAGCACCACAGCGCTGAAAGCCGAAAGACCGACTTGCAGCAATGGTCGGCGGCGTTTGCCCCCCTGGCTCAAGCCATTCACTTGCTGCTGCAAATGCTCCGCGAGACCGGCTCGAGCCAAAAGGTGATGGCCACGGGCGGTCTGTTGCAGCAAAATCTGCCTCAGGGTCGCACTTTTCAACTGCTGCGGCTCAAAATTGACCCCTCACTGGGCATCACCCCTGAAATCAGCTGCAACCGCCTGTTGGTGGTGATCCGAATGATGCGGCAACAAAGCGATGGCAAGCTGTTGTCCATCCAGGAAGATGTGCCTTTTGAGATGGCTTTGTGTGCATGAGCGCGCCAAAGTCATCCCCCGACTTCACCCCCCGCCAAGTGCGTTGCCCTGCCTGCGCAGGTCTGAGCCTGTACAGCAGCGCCAACCCATACCGCCCGTTTTGCAGCGCCCGTTGTAAAGGTGTCGATTTGGGGGCATGGGCCAGTGAAGAATTCAAACTGCCCGACGACACACCACCCGACGAGCCCTTTGGCGATCCACGGCTGCAGTGAAGTGAATGCTCTGGTGGTCTTCAAACAAAAACACGCATTGCATTTTTAGTAGGTCGGTGCCTTTAGGTCCGACATGTCTTCACACATCACGAAGCGACATTTTCAAGATGCGTGAGTGACCCCCGTGAATTCACGCTCCTGGGCCAACCAATCCAGAACCGGGATGGTGCCTGGCAGCACGGGTCCCACCGCCACCGGCAGCACCTGCCATGCGTGCGATTGGGCTTCGCGCATTTGCAGCTCGCCCTGCCAGTCCCACACTTTGCAAAAGTGCAGCCGCACCAAAGCGTGTGGGTAATCGACCATCTGGGTTTTCCACACCTGCACGGCACCGATGGTGATGCCCAGCTCTTCTTGCAACTCGCGGCGCAGCGCTTGCTCGACCGACTCGCCCACTTCGAGCTTGCCACCCGGGAATTCCCAGTAGCCTGCATACACCTTGCCCTCTGGGCGCGAGGTCAGCAAAAAATGGCCGTCGGCCTGCAGCAGCACGCCCACCGCCACATCGACCACGGCACGCTCGGCCTGGCCCTGGCTCAGGTCTTCTCGTGCGCGCTCGCCGTCGGCGACCAACAGATCCTGACTCATGTGTGGCTCATGCGGGGTCGGCTTGGCGGCCCATCATGTCCCGCGCAAACTGGTAGGCCACCCGGCCGCTGCGCGAGCCGCGCTCCAAGGCCCACAGCAGCGCATCAGGGCGTGCGGCCTCAATTTGTGCGGGTGTTGCACCCAGAGCGCTGAGCCACTGGCCTGCAATGGTCAGGTACTCGTCTTGCGAGAAGGGATAGAAACTGATCCACAAGCCAAAACGCTCGGACAGGGAAATTTTCTCTTCCACGCCTTCACCGGGATGGACTTCGCCATCGTCGGTGTGTTTGTAGGTGAGGTTCTCGCTCATGTACTCGGGCAGCAGGTGGCGGCGGTTGCTGGTGGCGTACACCAACACATTGGGGGTCGAGGCCGCAACGGTGCCATCCAGAATCGACTTGAGCGCCTTGTAGCCCGGCTCGCCATCTTCAAAGCTCAGGTCGTCGCAATAGACCACGAACTTTTCTGGGCGACCCGCCACCACTTCGATGATGTCGGGCAGGTCGGTCAGGTCTTCTTTGTCGACCTCAATCAAGCGCAGGCCTTGCGGCGCATAGGTGTTCAGACACGCCTTGATGAGAGAGGATTTGCCGGTGCCGCGTGCGCCTGTGAGCAGCACGTTGTTGGCCGGACGCCCGCGCACAAACTGCTCGGTGTTGCGCTGTAGCTTTTCCTTTTGGTCGTCAATTTCCTTGAGGTCATTGAGCGTCATGGCCGCCACATGGCGCACCGGATCCAACACACCGTGGCCGGACGATCGCTTGCGGTAGCGCCAGGCAATGGCCTGCGTCCAGTCGGGGGCAGACAGGGGTTGAGGCAAGACCGATTCGATGCGGTCCACCAGCTGGCTGACTTTGGCCAGCAGTTGGTCCAAAGCGGTAGTGGAAGGTGTATTCATGAACGGTAATCGGCGTTGATGGTGACGTAATCGTGGCTCAGGTCGCAGGTCCACACGGTGTCGCTGGCGGTGCCTCGGCCTAGGCCTACACGCACGGTGATTTCGCTGCCCTTCATGACGCGCTGACCGTCTTCTTCGCGGTACTCGGCGCGGCGGCCGCCTTGCGAGACCACATGCACATCGTCCAGATGCAATTCGATCAGGCCCTGGTCCAGGTCTTCAATCCCGGCGTAACCCACGGCCGCCAAAATGCGGCCCAGGTTCGGGTCGCTGGCAAAAAAAGCTGTTTTGACCAATGGAGAATGCGCAATGGCATAGGCCACCAGGCGGCACTCTTCGTCCGTGCGGCCGCCTTCCACCTGCACGGTGATGAACTTGGTCGCACCCTCGCCATCGCGCACGATGGCGTGCGCCAGCTGGCGAGCCACTTGCATCAGACCCTGCACCAAGGCCTGACCATCGGCGCTGTCGAGTGACGTGATGGGGGTATGCGCAGCCTTGTGCGTGGCGATCAGCATGAAGGAATCGTTGGTCGAGGTGTCGCCATCGATGGTGATGCGATTGAACGAACCATCGGCCAACTGTTTGGCCAGATCTGGCAACAAGGCCGAGTCGATGCATGCGTCGGTGGCCACAAAGCCGAGCATGGTGGCCATGTTGGGGCGGATCATGCCCGCGCCCTTGCTGATGCCTGTGATGCTCACGGCCCTCCCGCCCACTTGCACCTGCACGCTCGCCGCTTTGGGCACGGTGTCGGTGGTCATGATGCCTTCGGCAGCTGTGGCCCAATGGGCGGCCTGCGCGTTGGCCAAGGCCGCAGGCAGGCCCGCCACGATGCGGTCCACGGGCAGCGGCTCCATGATCACGCCGGTCGAAAACGGCAGCACTTGTGCTGGCGTGCAATTCAGCAGTGCGGCCAAGGCCTCGCACGTCTGACGGGCATGGGCCAGGCCCGGTGCGCCCGTGCCCGCATTGGCGTTGCCCGTGTTGATGACCAAAGCCCGCACAGAACTGCCCGCGGCCAGGTGCTCACGACAGACCTGCACAGGGGCGGCGCAAAAGCGGTTACGGGTGAACACACCGGCCACGCTGGCACCCTCGTCCAGCAAGAACACGGTGAGGTCTTTGCGGTTGGCTTTGCGCACACCCGCTTGGGCGATGCCGATGCGCACCCCCGGGATCGGGGCGAGTTGAGCGGGGTCCAGTGGGGGCAAATTCACAGGCATAAAAACTTTCAGAAAAACGATCTGCGCTCAAAACGGCCTGCGCACACAACGGACCGAAGCCCGTTTTGTGCGAGACGCCCCATCAGGCGAGTTTGCCGTGACAGTGCTTGAACTTTTTGCCGCTGCCGCAAGGGCAAGCTTCGTTGCGACCGACCGCACCAAACGTTTCCTGCAGACTGGCCAAGTCAGCGCTCACGGTTTGCGGCTGACCGGTTTCATCCGGCGCGCTGTAAGTCACGTTGCTGATCTGCTCTGCACGCTCTTCGATCGCCTGTGCAGCCTGTTGCATTTGGTCGCCAGACTCAATGCGCACCATCATCAGGCTTCGTGTGACATCGTTTTTCACAGCGTCCAACAACTGGCCGAACAGCTCGAAAGCTTCGCGCTTGTATTCTTGCTTGGGTTGCTTTTGGGCATAGCCGCGCAAATGAATGCCTTGGCGCAAATAATCAAGTGCGCTCAGGTGCTCACGCCAGTGTGTATCAATGCTTTGCAGCAAGATCATGCGCTCAAACGACACAAAGCTCTCGGAACTCACTTGTTCAAGCTTGAGCTGGAAATGGGCGTTGGCCGCGGCCACCACCATCTCCAAAATGTCTTCGTCCGCGATGGCACTGGATGCTTGGACCTTGCTCTGCAAGTCCAACGGCATGGCCCACTCCTCGGCGAGCACTTTTTCCAACCCCGTCAGGTCCCATTGTTCTTCGACAGATTCGGCCGGCACATACTGTCGAACCAAGTCGCTGAAGCAACCCTCGCGCAGCGATGTGATCTGGCCGGCCATGTCCTGCGCGTCCAGAATATCATTGCGCTGCTGGTAAATGACCTTGCGCTGGTCATTCGACACATCGTCGTATTCGAGCAATTGTTTTCGGATGTCAAAGTTGCGTGCTTCGACCTTGCGCTGGGCACTTTCAATGCTGCGCGTGACGATGCCCGCTTCAATGGCTTCGCCTTCAGGCATCTTCAAACGGTCCATGATGGAGCGCACACGGTCGCCCGCAAAAATACGCATCAACGGGTCGTCCAGGCTCAAATAAAAGCGCGAGGACCCAGGATCGCCCTGACGGCCAGAGCGACCACGCAGCTGGTTGTCGATGCGGCGTGACTCATGGCGCTCGGTGGCAATGATGCGCAAGCCCCCCAACGCGGTAACCTGATCGTGCACGAGCTTCCACTGCTCGCGCAACTGGGCCAATTTTTCCTGACGCGCAGCTTCTGACAAGCTTTCATCGGCTTCGATGGCTTGCACGTCTTTTTCGATGTTGCCACCCAACACGATGTCGGTGCCCCGACCGGCCATGTTGGTGGCGATCGTGATCATGCCGGGGCGACCAGCTTGGGCCACGATGTCGGCCTCACGGGCATGCTGCTTGGCGTTGAGCACCTGGTGCGGCAATTTGGCCTGTGTGAGCATTTGCGCGATCAGCTCGGAGTTTTCAATCGATGTGGTGCCCACCAGTACGGGCTGGCCGCGCTCATGGCATTCACGGATGTCGGTGATGGCTGCGTTGTAACGTTCGTGCGAAGTCTTGTACACGCGGTCCAGCTGGTCATCGCGTTGGCTCTTGCGGTGCGGCGGAACGACCACGGTCTCCAGGCCGTAGATTTCCTGAAACTCATACGCCTCGGTGTCGGCCGTCCCGGTCATGCCACCGATCTTGTTGTAAAGACGGAAATAGTTCTGGAAGGTGATGGAGGCCAGGGTCTGGTTTTCGGCCTGAATCTGCACACCTTCTTTGGCTTCCACCGCCTGGTGCAAGCCATCGCTCCAGCGGCGGCCCGTCATCAATCGCCCCGTGAATTCGTCCACGATGATGATCTCGCCATCCTGCACCACATAGTGCTGGTCGCGGTGGTACAGGTGCTGCCCTCGCAAGGCGGCGTTGAGGTGATGCATCAAGGTGATGTTGGCCGGGTCGTACAGGCTCGCCCCTTCGGGGATAAGGCCCATTTGTGACAGCACGGCTTCGGCTTTTTCGTGTCCTTGTTCGGTCAAGAAAATTTGTTGCGTTTTTTCATCGAGTGTGAAGTCGCCAGGCGTGATGATGCCCTCTCCCGTGCGCGGATCGGCCTCGCCCTCTTGACGGGTCAGCATCGGAACAACCTGGCGCATGGACAAGTAAGTCGCCGTGTGGTCTTCGGCCTGCCCACTGATGATCAAGGGGGTGCGGGCTTCGTCGATCAGGATCGAATCCACCTCGTCGATGATGGCGTAATTCAAAGGGCGCTGAACGCGGTCATGGGACTCATAGACCATGTTGTCGCGCAGGTAATCAAAGCCGTATTCGTTGTTCGTACCGTAGGTGATGTCGGCGTTGTAAGCCGCTTGTTTTTCTTCCCTTGCCAGCTGGGACAAGTTGATGCCCACGGTCAAACCCAGGAAGTTGTAGAGCTTGCCCATCCATGTGGCATCGCGGCTGGCCAGGTAATCGTTCACCGTCACCACATGCACGCCCTTGCCCGCGATGGCGTTGAGGTAAGCGGGCAGCGTAGAGGTCAGGGTTTTGCCCTCACCCGTGCGCATCTCGGCAATCTTGCCGTTGTGCAAGGCAATCCCTCCCGCCAGCTGCACATCGAAATGCCTCATTTTCATGACCCGCTTGGAGCCTTCACGTACCACGGCAAACGCCTCGGGCAACAAGGCATCCAGGCTCTCGCCAGCGGCCGCACGTTCGCGAAAGTGCTGTGTTTTCCCTTTCAACTCATCGTCGCTCAGGCTTTCTAGCCCTGCCTCAAGTGCATTGATGCGCTCCACCGTTTTGCGGTATTGCTTCAAAAGGCGGTCATTGCGGCTGCCGAAAATTTTGGTGAGGAATGGGATGGCCATGTCTATTAGATCCACCTTCAGCGCGGGGCTGAAAAACAGACCGTCTATCCTGTCTGGTTAAAAGTTACACGAGAACCGGGCTTGGATGCCTACAGCCCCTCACCCTGACAGGCCAGCCACGGGCTGCCTGTACAACCCAATGATTTTAGCCGCTTGAGTCGCCCGGCTTTTTCACCTTTACGCAAGGCTTTTCAGGTACCTGATAATCAGCTGCCATGACCAGACGCCACCAAGCCATTCCTCTGCAACAAGCGGCCCAAGAGTCTCCTGCTTTGTCGCTGTTGATGGGGCGTGTACGCGACTCATCGGAGCGCCTGCTGGCCATCCGAAGCCTGCTTCCCGCGCCATTACGGGCCAGCGTTCAGGCCGGCCCCATTGAAGAAGGCTGCTGGTGTCTTCTGGTGGGCTCGAATGCGGTGGCGGCCAAACTGCGACAAATGCTGCCGGCACTGCAAGCCCACCTGAGCAGCAAGGGATTGGGTGTCTCCTCCATTCGCCTGAAAGTGCAAAAACGCTGATGCTTCATTGGGTGTCAAGCGTCTTCGCTGAAAACAGCCAAAAAAAAGCCCCGATCATTGCTGATCGGGGCTGGTATTTTGGTGCCGCTTGTCGGATTCGAACTGACGACCTACCGCTTACAAGGCGGGTGCTCTACCAACTGAGCTAAAGCGGCACAGGCTGAATTTTAACTTGCTCAAGGCCCAACTTGGCCTCGATAGCCGATTTTTTTATTTGATGCGCTTGAGCGCAGGCCGTGTGGGGTTGCTCGGGCTGGGCGACGTATCCTTGGCGCCATCGTCTTCAGACACAGGTGCAGCCTTGTCCACCGCTGACAAAGTCGCTGAACCGGCAGGTGCAGTCTCCTCGTCACTGACCGGGAACGCCATGCCTTGGCCATTTTCTCGGGCATAAATGGCCATGACCCGATGAATAGGCACCATGATCTCGCGGGGTTTGCCACCGAAGCGGGCTTTGAATTCGATGAAGTCATTGCCCAGTTTGAGCGAACTGGTGGCGTCCATGCTGACGTTCAGCACAATCTCGCCGCCTTGTACGTACTCTCGCGGCACCTGAACCGAGTTGTCTACCTTGACGGCCACATAGGGGGTGAAGCCGTTTTCGGAGCACCAGTCGTACAGGGCGCGGATCAGGTATGGCCTGGTCGAGGGCAGTTCTGTGTTGCTGATCATGGTCAAACGGGCTCCCTGGATTTACTTGCGCATGACCTTTTCTGAAGGCGTCAGCGCTTCGATGTAGGCTGGACGCGAAAAGATTCGCTCGGCATATTTGAGCAAAGGAGCTGCATTCTTGCTCAGCTCGATGCCGTAGTAGTCAAGACGCCACAACAAAGGGGCGATGGCCACATCCAGCATGGAGAAGTTATCACCCAACATGAACTTGTTCTTGAGGAACACAGGCGCCAACTGCGTCAAGCGGTCGCGGATGTGCGAGCGGGCTTTTTCCAGGGCCTTGTCGTTGCCCTTGAGGGCACGATTTTCCAAAGTCAGCACATGCGCGAAGAGCTCTTTTTCAAAATTGAGCAAAAACAAACGCACGCGCGCACGGTCCACGGGGTCGCCGGGCATCAGCTGGGGATGAGGGAAGCGCTCATCGATGTACTCGTTGATGATGTTCGACTCGTACAAGATCAAGTCACGCTCAACCAGAATGGGCACTTGGCCATACGGGTTCATGACATTGATGTCTTCGGGCTTGTTATAGAGGTCAACGTCACGGATTTCGAAGTCCATGCCTTTTTCAAACAGCACAAAGCGGCAACGATGGGAAAAAGGACAAGTGGTTCCGGAATAAAGCACCATCATGGCAAAGGTTCCTCAAAAAAATTAAAAAGAGTGGGGGGCCGATATGACCCGCCACTCCACAAGACCCGGCCAACGCATGGCCGAGCATAAAGACCAATTACTTGATGTCTTTCCAGTACGCGGCATTCAGACGCCAGGCAATGAAGGTGAAGAATGTCAAGAAAATCAGAACCCACACACCAATGCGCACACGGGTGTTTTGGGCGGGCTCGGCCATCCACTGCATGTAGCCCACGAGATCACCGACCGCTTGGTCGTATTCGAGAGGGGTCATGGTGCCAGGCTTGACCTGCTTCCAGCCTTTGAAGATCTGGACGGTGTGTCCATGCTCTTCTTTTTCTTCATAAACGGGCTCACGCTCACCTTGCAATTCCCACAAGGGGTTGGGCATGCCCACGTTGGGATAAGCCAAGTTGTTCCAGCCGGTTGGCTTGGCTTCATCCCGGTAGTAGGTTCGCATGTAGGTGTAGAGGTAATCGGCACCAGTTCCACCAGGCCCTGAACGCGAGCGCGCCATCAGGGTCAAATCGGGCGGGTTCTTACCGAACCACTCTTTGGCCTGCGCAGGATCAATTGCGACCTTCATGGTGTTACCGACACGGTCGGTCGCAAACATCAGGTTGTCCTTGATCTGCTGCTCGGTCAAACCAATATCGGTCAGGCGGTTGTAACGCATGAAGGCAGCAGAGTGGCAGTTGAGGCAATAGTTAGCAAACAACTTGGCACCGTTTTGCAGGGCTGCCAAATCGTTGGTTTTCTTGGGCGCTTTGTCCCAGGCAATACCGCCACCAGCGGCGTGCGCACCTGCCACCATACCCAAGGCCATCACAAAGCCGAGCGCGAGTTTCTTGAGGTTTTTCATGTTCTTGAATCTCCGTGATCTCAGTGAGGCGTGAAGGTGACGCGGTCAGGCACTTGCTTGAACGTGCCCAGCTTGCTCCACCAGGGCATCAATAAGAAGAATTCAAAATAACCGAGGGTGAAAAGTTGAGAGACACGTTCAGCGATGTCTTGACCCAGCACGTGCCCCCAAACACCTGGCGCTTTCACACCCAAGTATCCAAGAACCAAGAACATGAACACAAACGCTGCATAAACGTATTTGTGCCAGTCGGGACGGTAACGGATCGACTTGACCGGGCTGTAATCGAGCCAAGGCAAGAAAAACAAGATGATCACGGCACCGCCCATAACGACCACACCCCAGAATTTGGCATCGATGGCCAGCAGCATGGCCGAAATGACCACCGCCGCACCGATCACACCGATCTTGAGGAAACTCGGCAGTTTGGCTTTGGCTACCGCCAAAACGGCAGCCAACACCACACACAACACCAACACATACATCATCTCGCTGGTGATGGCACGCAGCATGGAGTAGAACGGGGTGAAGTACCAGACCGGCGCAATGTGCAAAGGCGTGGTCAGCGGATCGGCCGGAATAAAGTTGTTGTATTCCAGGAAATACCCACCGAATTCAGGCGCAAAAAACACAATCGCCGTGAACGCCATCAAGAAAACGCTGACCGACAAAATGTCATGAACAGTGTAGTAGGGGTGGAAAGGAATGCCATCCAAAGGATTGCCGCGGGCATCTTTGGGTGCATCTGCTGCTTTGATCTCGACACCGTCGGGGTTGTTAGAACCCACTTCATGCAAGGCGATGATGTGTGCCACCACCAAGCCGAGCAACACCAAAGGCACAGCGATGACGTGGAAACTGAAGAATCGGTTCAAGGTGGCATCACCCACCACAAAGTCACCTCGGATCAGCAAGGCCAGGTCAGGACCGATGACAGGCACGGCCGAGAACAAGTTCACGATCACCTGAGCACCCCAGTAGGACATCTGGCCCCAAGGCAACAAGTAACCCATAAAGGCTTCGGCCATCAGCACCAAGAAAATGGCGCAACCGAAAATCCAGACCAACTCACGCGGCTTGCGGTACGAACCGTACATCAAACCCCGGAACATGTGCAGGTAGACCACAATGAAAAACGCAGATGCCCCTGTCGAGTGCATGTAACGGATCAACCAGCCCCAAGGCACGTCGCGCATGATGTATTCGACGGAGGCAAATGCCAATGCGGCATCTGGCTTGTAGTGCATCACCAAAAAGATGCCGGTCACGATCTGGATCACCAGCACCAAGAGGGACAGCGCACCAAACACGTACCAAATGTTCAGGTTTTTGGACGCGTAGTACTCAGACAGATGGTCCTTGTACAGCTTGGATGCCGGAAAACGGTTGTCCACCCAATTGAGCAGCTTTTCACCGGCGGGGGCGTTAGGAGAAATTTCTTTGAATTGAGCCATGTTGTTCTCCATCAAGCCTTTTTGTCTTCACCAATGATCAACTTGGTGTCGGACAGGTACATGTGCGGAGGCACTTCAAGGTTGTCAGGTGCGGGTTTGTTCTTGAACACACGGCCAGCCAGATCGAAGGTCGAGCCGTGGCAGGCACACAAAAAACCACCGTGCCAATCGTCTGGTAAGGAAGGCTGAGGGCCTTTGGCGAATTTGTCGCCTGGCGAGCAACCCAAATGGGTGCAAATGCCGACCGCCACCATGATCTCAGGCTTGATAGACCGGTGCTGGTTTTTAGCGTATTCAGGGGTAGGGTAGGCGGTCCGCAAGGAGCTGGGGTCAGCCAACTGGCCCTCGATTTTTGCCAGGGATTCGAGTTGCTCGGGCGAGCGCTTCATGATCCACACGGGCTTGCCGCGCCATTCAACCGTCAGCTTTTCGCCCGGGTTCAAGGCGGAAATATCCACCTCGACAGCCGCACCGGCCGCCTTGGCCCTCTCGGATGGTTGGAAGCTGCTGACGAAGGGGGTGGCCACAAAGCCAGCGCCTACGGCACCTGCGCAAGTGGAGGCAATCAGCCACGTCCGCTTGCTGCTGTCGACTGGGGTGTCACTCATGGGAATCCTCTAGCGAGTCGTTATCAGGGTCAACCCGAGATTGTAGCGGTTTGAAACCCGCCACCGACACCCCCACATCAATAGACTTTATCCGGCATGGGTGACAATCGCGTTCTCTTTTGTTCAATACTGGAGTTTTTAGATGTCATTTACACAAGAATTCAAATCTTTTGCGCTGAAAGGCAACGTCATGGACCTGGCCGTTGGCGTGATCATCGGCGCGGCCTTCGGCAAGATCGTCGACTCTTTGGTCAGCGACATGATCATGCCCTTGGTCAGCCTGGTTTTTGGCGGGCTCGATTTCGCCAATTACTATTGGCCTTTGGCCGGGCAAGCGGCGGGGCTTTCGCTGGTGGAGGCCAAAAAATTGGGCGCAGTTTTTGCCTTTGGCAACTTCATCACGGTATTGATCAACTTTGCCATTCTGGCCTTCGTGATTTTCTTGATGGTGCGCCAGATCAATCGCCTCACGGCCAAGCCAGCCACCGAAGTTGCCCCAGCGCCAGCACCCATCACGCCGGAAGACGTTGTTCTGCTGCGCGAAATCAGGGACAGCCTGAAAAACAAGGCCTGAAGCGCCGACCGTCACATGCGGTTCAGCCCATCATCTGCCGCGCCATCCGAATGGCGTTGACCATGCTGCTCGCATCGGCTCTGCCCTGACCTGCCACATCCATGGCGGTGCCATGGTCTGGGCTGGTTCTGATCAGCGGCAAACCCAAGGTCACGTTCACGCCCTGTTCCACGCCCAGGTATTTGACCGGGATCAAGCCCTGGTCGTGGTACATGGCAATCACCACATCAAACTCGCGCTCGCCACTGGCTCGTTTTCGGGCGCGCATGAACACCGTGTCGGGCGCAAAAGGCCCATGGACATTCTGGCCCTCTTGTCGAGCCAAAGCCAGGCAAGGTTGCAACACTTCGATTTCCTCGCGCCCAAACAAGCCCCCCTCGCCAGCATGCGGGTTGACGCCCGCCACCGCCATGCGGGGCCTGCGGCCCAGCATTTTTGTCAAAGCCGCATCGGTGATGCGCAAAGTTTGCAAAACACCCTCGATGGTGACGGTCTGCAAAGCGTCTCGCAAAGACACATGGATGCTGACCAAAACGGTGCGCAACTCGTCATTGGCCAGCATCATGCGCACCGGCATTTGCGCCACCGACACCCCGGCGTAGCGGGCCGCTTCGGCTTGCAACAACTCGGTGTGGCCCGGGTATTGGTCGTAAGGTGCGCCTGCGGCATGCAAGGCCTCTTTGTGCAAAGGTGCGGTCACCATCGCTGCCACTTCGCCCTGCAACACGGCTCGAGTGGCCCACAGCACCGCCTCTCCCGCCAAGCGTCCCGCACGGGCATCGACCAGCCCCCACGGCAGCACGGGGGCCACAGGCACCACCTGCAACACAGGCAAACACCGTGGCGGCACCGCCAATGCTTGGGCGGGCGTGTCGATTTCGCACACGGGGTAAGTGGGGCCAGGCTGGACCAAGGCCATGGCGCGGCGCATTACGCCCACATCGCCCGCCACAAAACAGCCTTGTGTCACGTCCGGGGCATCAAGCCACGCTCGGGCAATGATTTCAGGGCCAATGCCACAAGGATCACCGGGCGTGATGGCGATCGGTCTGTCGATTTTCAAAGCGGTCATAAGGGCAGCTCCATCCCGTCAAGCCGGGTTATCGATGTCAATGAACTGGTGCGCAATGCCCAAGGTTTTTGCAACATGCGCACCCAAAGCCGGCGCGCCATAACGCTCCGTGGCATGGTGCCCGCATGCCAAAAACGCCACCCCGGTTTCGCGTGCCAAATGGGCTTGTGGTTCAGAAATTTCGCCGGTGATGAAGGCGTCCGCACCGGCCGCAATGGCCGACTCAAAATACCCTTGCGCACCCCCGGTACACCAAGCGACGCGCCGCACCGGGCCTCGCTCACCAGCAACGCAAGTCACAGATCGCCCCAGAACGCCGGACACATGATCGGCCAAAGACTGGGGGTGGTCCCAGGTTTGTGTGCCCTGCCCCAGAAAACCCAGGTCCTGCTCGCCAAATCGGCCGTCGGCTTGCAGTCCCAGCACCCGCGCCAGCTGGGCGTTGTTGCCGAGCTCAGGATGTGCATCCAGTGGCAAATGGTAGGCAAACAAATGGATGCCGTGTGTCAGCAGCAAACGCAGCCGCTCCCGCATCCAGCCCGTTACGCGGCCATCTTGGCCGCGCCAAAACAAGCCGTGGTGCACCAATATCGCATCGGCCTTCAGCCCGATGGCAGCTTCGATCAAGGCGCGGCTGGCCGTCACACCACTGACGAGCAAACGGACTTCCCTATCCCCTTCGACCTGCAGGCCGTTGGGGCCGTAATCACGGAATTTTTCAGGCTGGAGCAAAGCCTCGAAGGCTTGGTTCAGAGTGTGGGCATCGGTCATTCGGGTGTCATTTTTGGGGTAGAGGCGCTTTATTGTGTCTCAGGCCCAGATGAGCCGACCAGGTTCCGGTCGTTTGTGGTCTAACCCAAGCGGGGCAATGCAGCACGCGCAACCACGTGTGCCACCCGAATCAAGGACAATCTGAGCCTATGAAACGTTATTGGCTTTTATTTTCGCAATGGGTAACGGTCTTGCTCGCCATCTGGTTCGTGGTGGCCAACTTGCAGCCTGAATGGTTGCGAGGCGCTGCACAGCCGGTCCAAGGCATGACTTTGCTGCAAGCCCCTGCCGGAAACGTCGGCAGCCGCCCAGCAGGCAGTTTGAGTGCACCCGCACAAAAAGCCTCCCCCGCCGTGGTGAGCATCAACACCCGCAAAGGCGCCGGCAACAACCCGCACAGCCAAGACCCCTGGTTTCGCTTTTTTTACGGCGAACAAGAAGAGCAAAACCCCTCTGGTTTGGGCAGCGGGGTGATCGTCAGCCCCGAGGGCCACATCCTGACCAACAACCACGTCATCGAAGATGCCGACGACATCGAGGTGGTGCTCAGCGATGGCCGCAAAACCCTGGCCAAAGTGATCGGCACCGACCCCGACTCCGACTTGGCCTTGCTGCAAATCACACTGGACAAGCTGCCGGTGATCGTCTTGGGCCAGTTGCAGGACCTGCAAGTGGGCGATGTGGTGCTGGCCATTGGTAACCCTTTTGGGGTCGGCCAAACCGTGACCTCGGGCATCGTCAGCGCCCTGGGCCGCAGCCAACTGGGCATCAACACCTTTGAGAACTTCATCCAAACCGATGCCGCCATCAACCCTGGCAATTCCGGCGGGGCACTGGTCGATGTGAACGGCCACCTGATGGGCATCAACACCGCCATTTATTCGCGCTCCGGCGGCAGTTTGGGCATTGGTTTTGCCATCCCCATTTCCACCGCCAAGCAAGTCATGCAAGATTTGCTGCAAAACGGCAAAGTCATCCGAGGCTGGATCGGGGTGGAACCGCAAGACCTGTCTCCCGAATTGGCTGAAAGCTTCCAAATGCCGCCTGCCATCCCCCCTCATACCCGATCTGGCGTGGTCATCGCCGGCGTGCTGCAAAACGGCCCCGCCGCCAAAGCGGGGGTGCGCCCCGGTGACGTGATCTTGCAAGTGGGCAGCCAGCCTGTGGGCAGCGTGTCTGACTTGCTCAACCAAGTCGCCAGCCTCAAGCCGGGCGTTGCAGCCGAGGTGCTGATCTGGCGTGAAAAAGCCCAAATGTCCCTGCGCCTGACGCCTGCAGAAAGACCCTCACCTCAACGGCGAGCGCCTTGAAGGCCAAACCAGCTTCGGAAACACCATGAAAAAAGGGCCAGACGGCACTTTTTTCATGGTTCAGTCATCGATCAGCTCAGTTGTCATCGTCAGATGTTTCAGGGGCCTGGGTGTTCTTGATGAAGACTTGTGCAGCCCAAATGCCCATCTCATAGAGCAAACACATCGGGATGGCCAGGGCCAATTGTGAAACCACATCAGGCGGGGTGACGATGGCGGCGATCACGAAGGCCAGCACCACAAAGTAGCCCCGGAATTCCTTGAGTTTCTGCACACTGACAATGCCCATGCGCGCCAACACCACCACAGCCACGGGCACTTCAAAAGCCAAGCCAAAGGCCAGGAACATGGACAACACAAAGCTCAGATAAGCCTCGATGTCAGG
>NZ_CALBEX010000107.1 GCF_937889215.1 uncultured Limnohabitans sp. | reverse complement strand
GTGCGGGTGGGTCTTTGCACGCGCTTGCCCACAAGAAGTGTCCTCGCCCGCCAAGCGCAAGGGTGGGGCCAAGGTGAGCCTGCCCGCGCCCATGCTGGCCCGGGCTTTGGTGGTCATGACGGCTGCGGCCATCACCAGCAGCGTGTTGTTCAATTTCACGACCAACGGCAACGGGCCTTTGATCGCTGAGCGGTTTCAGGGGGTGATGGAAGACCCGGCCACCTTGGGCTTGTTGCTGGCGCTGGTGTACGCCTTGGCCTCGGTGGCTCAGGTGGTGGTGGGGCACCTGATCAACCGTTTCCCACTCAAGCGCTTTTTCATGTTCATGGTGATGGCGCAGATTCCGATGTTGGTGTTGGCCTCGCAGGCGCAGGTTTGGTGGCTGTTTGCCGCTTTGACCGGCGTCATGGTGTTCATCTTCGGGGCGATTCCCTTCACAGATTTCATGATCGCCCGCTATGTGGACGACCGCTTGCGTTCGCGCGTGTCGGGCATGCGCTTGGGCGTGTCGTTTGCGGTCAGCTCTTTGTCGGTCTGGGCCTTGGGGCCGGTGGTCAAGGCCATGGGTTTTGGCAGTTCGCTCTTGCTGTTGGCAGGTTTTTCGGTGGCCACGGTACTCATCTTGACCTTGTTGCCAGGCGCGGCACAAGAGCAGCAAAAACCTGCGTAAACGAAGGTTTTTGATCAGGGAAAACACCCCCCTGAATCGCGGTGTTTCAAGGCGTTTCGGGCTGGATTGCGTCAATAATGGCCGCTCATTGGAGACGCTCTTTTTAGGGGCTGCGCCACCCGTAAAAAATGGCCCAGGGCGTCGATCAAAACCCATGTGAGCACACACCAGCATCGCCTGGTCTGGCCCTTGGGCTCACCTCTTTTTCATCTCTGCCCGCAAGGACCTTCATGAGCTTCACCCCAGAACCCACGAGCGCTGTGCGCCCGTGGCAAGCGGTTTACCCCCAAGTGGGCATCGCCCCCGATTTGCCCGTGCCCGAGCACCAGAGCCTGGCGCATTTGATCCACGACCATTGCACCCGCTGGGCGCGTGACAGCCAGGCCAAGGCGGCTTTCACTTGCGTGGTGCCCAACGGCATGAATGGCAGTTTGAGTTTTGCGCAAGTCGATGCTTTGTCGGATGCGTTTGCAGGCTACCTGCGCGGTACTTTGGGCTTGGCCCAGGGCGACCGTGTGGCCGTGCAGTTGCCCAACAGCCTGCCCTACCCGGTGGTGGCTTTTGGTGTGCTCAAGGCCGGGTGCGTGTTGGTCAACACCAACCCGCTCTACACCGTGAGCGAAATGGTGCACCAGTTCAACAACTGCCAGGCCAAGGCGCTGGTGGTGGTCGACATGTTTGCCGACAAACTGCCCGAGGTGCTGGCGCAAACGGGTGTGAAGCACATCGTGCTCGCGGGCGTGCCCG
Source organism: uncultured Limnohabitans sp. (assembly GCF_937889215.1). Taxonomy (GTDB): domain Bacteria; phylum Pseudomonadota; class Gammaproteobacteria; order Burkholderiales; family Burkholderiaceae_C; genus Limnohabitans_A. The sequence continues at coordinate 7,607 of NZ_CALBEX010000107.1, read as the reverse complement.
AGTTTTTCCCGGCGATTCCGCGCGGCATCATCCGCGGCGTGCAAAAGGTCTGGAGTAAGGTGTTGCCGCCCGTGACGGTGCCGCATGTGCGCCTGCAGGCGGCACTTGCCCAGGGCCGCGCCACTTTGGCCCAACAGCCTGCCAAAGGCTATTGGCAAGACCTGCAGCCGCACGATTTGGCCCTGCTGCAATACACCGGTGGCACCACCGGCGTGAGCAAGGGGGCGATGATCAGCCACGGCAATTTGCTGCACAACGTGCAGCAGATGCTGGCCATGGGCGCGACCCACATGAAACCTGGCCAAGAGTGTGTGTTGACGGCGCTGCCGCTCTACCACATCTTCGCGTTCACAGCCAATTTGCTGGGCTTCCTGGCCATCGGCGCGCACAACATTTTGGTCCCCAGCCCGCGCCCGGTGCAAAACCTGCAACGCGCGGTCGAGAACTACCCCATCACCTGGATGACGGGCGTGAACACCTTGTTCAATGGCCTGCTCAATGAAGAGTGGTTTTTGGCCTACCCGCCCAAGCACCTGAAGGCCTCGATCGCAGGCGGTACCGCCTTGCACAGCGCCGTGGCACAGCGCTGGCGCGAAGTCACAGGCACACCCATTGCCGAAGGTTATGGCCTGACCGAGACCTCGCCTGTGGTGAGTTTCAACCCATTGAGTGGTGAGCCGCGATTGGGCAGCATCGGCATCCCGGCCCCCGGCACCGATGTGCGTTTGGTGTCTGAAGTTGGGCAAGATGTGCCCGTGGGCGAGCCCGGCGAGATCTGGGTGCGTGGCCCGCAGGTCATGCAAGGCTATTGGCAAAACGAGGCCGAAACCGCCAACGTGATGCAGGACGGCTGGTTCGCCACGGGCGACATCGCGGTGATGGACGCGACCGGCTTTTTGCGCATCGTGGACCGCAAGAAAGACATGGTGCTGGTCTCGGGCTTCAACGTCTACCCCAACGAGGTGGAAGACGTGATCGCGCAGATGGACGCGGTGCTGGAAGTGGCGGTGGTCGGCACGCCCGACGAGCGCACCGGCGAAGCCGTGCGTGCCTATGTGGTGCCGAACCCTGACCATGCAGGACAGTTGCGCGCCGAAGACGTTGTGGCGCATTGCAAGCAACACCTGGCGGCTTACAAGCGACCCAGCTCGGTGGTGCTGCGCGACGAGTTACCCAAGTCCCCGATTGGCAAGGTGCTGCGCAAGGACCTGAAAGCCGAAGTCAACCTTGAATTCAAACGCGCCTGAGCGCCACAGCGGAGTTATGTATGGTCACCGAATTTGAAACCAAACTGCTGGGCGTGATGATGATGGTCATCATGATGGGCATGGGCGCATCGCTCACCTGGCGCGACTTTTTGATCGCCTTTCGCAAGCCCAAGGGCGTGCTGGTGGGCATTGTTTGCCAATACGGCATCATGCCCTTCCTGGGCTTTGCCATGGCCATGTTGCTGGACTTGCCGCCTGCGCTGGCGGTGGGCCTGATCCTGATGGCCTGCATGCCTGGCGGCACCACCTCCAACATCTTTGCCTACTTCAGCAAAGGCGTGCTGGCGCTGTCCATCATGATGACCAGCGTGTCCACCTTGGTGGCGCTGGTCATGGTGCCTGCTTTGCTGGAGTTTTATTCGCAAGCGGCTGGCATCAGCGGCGATTTCAAGATCCCGGCCAGCAACGTGGCGCAGGTGTTGGTGGTGCTCTTGGTGCCTACCTTGATCGGCATGGGCCTGCGCAAGATGAGCCCCAACATCGGTGCCACCATCGAGTTGCTGGGGGGCTTTTTGGGCATTCTGGTGATTTTGTTTTTGGTGGTGACCTGGATTCCGCGCAACCACCAGCTGCTGGCCACCACGCCCTGGACGGTGTATTTTGCAGCCATTGGTCTGGGCCTGGTGGGCATGGCGCTGGGTTACGGCCTGTCTCGTTTGCTGCGCCAAGACGCCAAGCGCAGCCGCACGATTGCGCTGGAGACCGGCATTCAGAACGGCCCCTTGGCGGTGCTGATCGTGACGCTGAGCTTTGCCGGTGCCATGCAGCAAGACATCTTGCTGATTCCGGTGCTGTACTCGCTGTTCATCGTGATCAGCAGCAGCTTTGTGACGATGGCCTTTCGCCGCCGCAGCGACCGCGAAGCCCTGGCTCGCGACAAGGCCAAGGCTGGGCAGATGGTGGCTTCGTAGGTCGGTGCCTTCAGGTCCGACGAGGTGCGCCAGTGCCCTTTGAAAACGGCTCAGTCCTGTCCCTCGGTCAAGGTGTCGAGCTGGAATTTGCCGCTTTGGTGCCAGAGCCACACTTCGGTGTAGGTGACTTGGCTCATGTGCACCGGCACGGGGTAGGGCTCTGCGGCTTTGACCATGTGCTCGATTTGTTGCATGACCTCAGGCACATGCCGGGGTGCGCGCATCCACTTCACCGATTTGACCGAGCCATGGCGGTCAATGTCCACGTTGAGCACTCCCACGGCTTGCAGCATGGGTGGTAAGCGGCCCTTGTAAATGTGTTGATGGTTGAGTGCATACAAGTGACTGGCCGCGTCCTTGCGATAGTCTTTGGCGCTGCGCGCTCTTGACGTGATGGGGCCTTGGCGAGCCAGGTTTGGTGCGGCGGCTTCGGGGCGAACCGAGGCCGAGTCGGCAGCGGGAGGGCTAGCGGCTGGTGTGGAAGGGGTTTGGGACGCCGTCCTTGGAGTTGAGGGCGGTGCGGTGCAACCGCTTAAGCCGGCCAAGCCCAAAGCGCCCAGGGTCAGCCAAGCCCATGTGAAAGTGGCGCACGCTGCGTTCGGGGTACTTTGGGGTGGTCTCATCACAGCTCCTTTGTCTTGGCATACTCGGTGTTTGGCCGGGATTGTGGCATTGACGTGCAGCCTTGGCGAGTGGCTTTTTTTGTGCAGGGAATGGTGTGAACTGGAAAACGGCAGCATTGAATCGATTGGTCGGCGAAGCCGCCGTTTGGGTGCGCGTGCACGCCACGCAAGGCTCGGTGCCGCGTGGGCCGGGCACCCACATGCTGGTGTTTGCCCGGGGAGAGGCGGGCACCATTGGCGGCGGGCATTTGGAGTTTCAGGCGCTGGCGCATGCTCGGCGTTTGTTGGCCGGGGAGTTGGTGACCACCCACTTGCGTCAGGTGCTTGGCCCCAGTTTGGGGCAATGCTGCGGCGGGGTGGTCGAATTGACCCTGGAGCGGGTGGACGCGGACGATGTGGCGCGTTTGCGCACCTTGTTGATGCCACCGCGCACCCCGCTGGCGCTGTTTGGCGGCGGCCATGTGGGCCGGGCGATTGTGAACACGCTGGCGCCTTTGCCTTTTGCGGTGCGCTGGATCGACAGCCGTGACGAGATTTTTCCGGACGATGTGCCCGATGAAGTGGACTGCGAGCATTCCAACCCGGTGCAAGCGGCGGTGGCCGATCTGGCCCCGGGCAGCCGGGTGCTGATCATGAGCTTCAGTCACGCCGAAGACCTGGACATCGTGGTGGCCTGCCTCAAACGCCTGCGCACACAAGACGATTTGCCTTTTGTGGGCCTGATCGGCAGCCAGACCAAGTGGGCCACCTTTCGGCACCGCCTTGAGGATCGGGGTTTCACGGCCGAAGAGATCGCCCGCATCACCTGTCCGATTGGCGTGCCGGGTATCTCGGGCAAAGAGCCCGAAGTCATCGCCGTGGCGGTGGCGGCACAACTCTTGCAGTCTCTTTGATTGTGCGATGCTGGTTTCCCCTAGGCCGCCAAGCCTTATGGGGACTGGAATCCCAAACGTAAACTGTATACACTTCGGTGCACTGGTCGCAGCGGCGCAGGAACCCTCGGGTTCATGTTCGCGACCGAATACCTACTCACAGGGCCCGCGGTGGTGAGTTGGTTGGAGAATCCTTCATGGAATCGTATTTTTTGGAATGGGCCAATTTGTTGCTGCGATGGGTGCATGTCATCACCGCCATCGCCTGGATTGGCTCCTCGTTCTACTTTGTCTTTCTGGACAACAACCTGCAAAAACCCAACTCGCCCGACCTGCTTGAAAAAGGTGTGGGCGGCGCGATGTGGGCAGTGCACGGCGGCGGTTTTTACAACCCCCAAAAGTACATGGTCGCCCCCAAGGTCATCCACACCAAGCTGCACTGGTTTTATTGGGAAAGTTACTCCACCTGGCTGAGCGGTTTTGCGCTGTTCACGGTGCTTTACTTGTACAACGCAGGCACTTTCCTGATAGACAAATCGCTGATGGACTGGACCCCCGTGATGGCCGGGTCGGCCGCCGTGGGCATGCTGGTGGCCTTTTGGTTTGTTTACGACATCATTTGCCGTGTCTTTGGCTTCCGCAAAAACGGCGAGCTGATCGTGGCGGGCCTGATGATCGTGGTGGTGGCGTTTTGCTCTTGGCTGGCCAATGAGCTGTTTGCAGGCCGTGCCGCCTTCTTGTTGGTGGGCGCCATGATCGCCACCGCCATGAGCGCCAACGTGTTCTTCTGGATCATCCCCGGCCAGCGCAAAGTGGTGGCGGCCATGACCAGCGGTGAGACTTACGACGCCAACGCCCTGGCCATCCACGGCAAGCGCGGCAAGCAGCGCAGCGTGCACAACACCTACTTCACGCTGCCCGTCATCTTTGCGATGCTGAGCAACCACTACAGCTTTTTGTACACGCACGAACAGCGCTGGGTGTTGCTGTTTGTGATGATGCTGGCCGGTGCCCTGATTCGCCAGTTCTTTGTGCAACGCCACGCCTTTCACCTGGGCCGCGCAGCCAACCCCTGGCCCTTTGCGGCCGTGGGCGTGGTGATGATTTTGGGGGTGATCGTGGCTTTGCGGCCTGCGCCTCCCAAGGTCGTCTCTGCGGTGAATGTCCAGCCGGTGAGTTTTGCCCAGGTACAGAGCCTTGTGGGTCAGCACTGCTTGGCCTGCCATGGCGCCCAGGTGCAAATGAAAAATGTGCGCCTGGACAGCCCAGAGTTGATCAAGCAAAACGCACAAAACCTCTACCAACAAGTGGTCGTGACCAAGCAAATGCCCATGGGCAACGCCACTGGCCTGACCGAGGAAGACCGCGCCTTGATCGGGCGCTGGTTTGTGGCGGGGGCCAAGTTGGATTGAGTGGATGGCATGCCGGTTGGGCTGTGGAGCAGTCGCCAGTGTTACTTGGAAAAAGGTTGACCCTATTGGTATGACCTTCGAATGGGTATAAATTTTGATTCAGCAGGGCCCTTTGGGTCCGGCTGTTCACATCAAAAGGAGACACCCATGTTCGTTCGCTCACGTCGTACTTTGGTGGCCAGCGCAGTTGCTGGTCTGGCTTGTTTGGCTGCAGCCTTGCCTGCTGCCGCACAAAATTACCCCGTCCGCCCCATCACCATGATCGTGCCTTGGGGTGCCGGTGGTGGCACCGATGCGGTGGCCCGCATCATTGCCAGCCTGATGGAAAAAGATTTGGGCCAGCCCGTCAACGTGGTCAACCGAACAGGCGGCAGCGGTGTGGTTGGCCACGCTGCCATTGCGGCTGCACCCGCCGATGGGTACACGATTGGCATGGCCACGGTCGAAATTGGCATGATGCATTGGCAAGGTCTGACGCAATTGACTGGCACTTCTTACACCCCCATTGGTCTGGTCAATGCCGATCCGGCCGGTATTCAGGTCCGCGCCGATTCCCCATATAAAAACGTGAACGATTTGTTGGCCGCCATCAAGGCCAATCCCGGTAAGTTCAAGGCCTCGGGCACAGGGCAGGGGGGCATCTGGCACCTGGCCATCGCTGGCTTGCTCTTGGACCAAAAAATAGATCCGGCCGCACTGCCTTGGGTGCCCAGCAACGGGGCTGCGCCAGGCTTGCAAGACATGGTCGCTGGCGGCGTGGAAGTTGCGCCCGTCTCGTTGCCCGAAGCCCGTTCGCTGATCGATGCGGGCAAGGTCAAAAGTCTGGCCATCATGAACGATAAGCCATCCGCGCTGTACCCCAACGTGCCCACACTCAAATCGGCCACTGGCAGCAACTGGACCATGGCCGCCTGGCGCGGTGTGTTGGCCCCCAAGGGTTTGCCAGCTCCGATTCAGGCCAAGTTGGCCGAGTCTGTGCGCAAAGTGGTAGCCAGCAAGGACTACACCGATTTCATGACCAGCCGCGGCTTGGGTGTGCTGTACGCAGGGCCTGAAGACACTGCCAAGTTCATGGCCAAGTCGGATGCCGAAATGGGTGTGACCATGAAGGCTGTCGGTCTGGTCAAGTAAGTTGACCTCATGAAAGTCAATGACGCTTTTTGGGGGGCGTTGTGCATGGCCTTGGGCGCTTCGGTGCTCTGGGCTGTGCGCGACTATCCTAATATCCCGGGCCAACCTGTGGGGCCAGCCCTGTTCCCGGGGTTGATTGCGATCGGCTTGTGTGTGGCTGGCGCCATCTTGCTTTTCCAGGGCTGGCGCAAACGCACGGAATCGCCTTGGGTGGTTTGGGAGGGGTGGGTTCATGCACCCCGCCAGCGCAAAGCTTTGGTGGTGTTGTTGGGCTCCGTGGTTTTCTACATTGCCGTGTCCGAGGCGTTGGGGTTCTTGTTGACGTCGGTGTGCATGATGCTGGCCCTTTTCCGTGCTTTGCAGGTGCCGTGGCCCAAGTCGGTTTTTTGGGCTGTGGTGGCGACTGTGGTTGTGCATTTTGCTTTTTACAAATTGCTGCGCGTGAATTTGCCATGGGGTGTGTTGACGCCTTTCGCGTGGTAATTCGGGTCGTTTTTTCAGTCCGTTGACTTTGTCAATCTGAGGAGCCTTTCCTATGTGGACAGCCGTTGGCCAAGCCTTTTCAATGGTCTTTGAGCCCTACACCATGATGGTGATGGTCCTCGCTGCTTTTTATGGTTTGTTCGTGGGGTCGGTGCCGGGCCTGACCGCCACCATGGCCACGGCCTTGTTGGTGCCGCTCACCTTCTTCATGCCGCCCATACCTGCGGTGGCTGTGATGGTCACCGCCACCGCAATGGCTATTTTTTCAGGGGACATTCCAGGTTGTTTGCTTCGCATACCGGGCACCCCGGCATCTGCGGCTTATGCTGACGAAGCCTATGCGATGACACGCAAAGGGCAGGCTGAAAAAGCATTGGGTGCAGGGCTTGTGTTTTCGGCTGTCGGGGGCTTGTTCGGCACGGTGGTGCTGATCGTGGCGGCACCGGCCTTGGCTGATTTTGCGCTGAACTTCAGCTCTTTTGAATATTTTTGGTTGGTGCTGTTGGGCCTGACTTGTGCGGTTTTCATCTCAACCGGCAACCCCCTCAAAGGCTTGGTGACCTTGATGCTGGGTTTGTTGGTGGCCTGTGTGGGTTTGGGCAATCCTGCTGGGTTTCCCCGTTTTACTTTTGGCAACGCCGAAATGACAGGCGGTATCGGCATGATCGCGATGATGATCGGCATGTTTGCCATCTCCGAGATCATTCGCTTTGTGGTGAACACCAGCCCCCCAGCACAGCTGGTGGTCGAAGAGGTGGGCGGTGTGTTGAAAGGGCAGTGGGCCTTGGCCAAGAAATACCCAAAGCAAATTTTGCGTGGCAGTGTTTTGGGGACTGCGGTGGGGGCTTTGCCCGGTGCAGGCGCTGACATCGCCGCTTGGATGTCGTACGCCATCAGCAAGAAATTT
>NZ_CALBEX010000106.1 GCF_937889215.1 uncultured Limnohabitans sp. | reverse complement strand
CAAGCGTGCTGCCCGCCCGCGCCGCCAAAGCATTGCAGTGTGTAGCGCGTCACGTCGTAGCCGCGTGCGACCGAAATTTTCTTGATCGCGTTGGCCATCTGCTGCACCGCGATTTGGATGAAACCATGCGCCACGTCTTCAGCGGCACGCCCGGTTTGTGCGGCCATTTTTGCAAAATGCCCGCGCACCACCTCGGCGTCCAGCGGCTGGTTGGCTTCTGGGCCAAACACCGACGGGAAAAAGCGCGGCTGCACCTTGCCCACCATCACGTTCGCATCGGTCACGGCCAGCGGTCCACCCCGTCGGTAACTGGCAGGCCCCGGATTGGCCCCCGCGCTTTGCGGCCCCACCCGAAAGCGCGCACCGTCGTAGGCCAACAAAGACCCGCCGCCTGCGGCCACGGTGTGGATGCTCATCATCGGCGCGCGCATCCGCACCCCGGCTACTTGCGTTTCAAACTCGCGCTCGAACTGCCCGGCAAAGTGCGACACATCGGTGGACGTGCCGCCCATGTCAAAACCAATCACCTTGTCGTGCCCCGCCAACTGCGCCGTGCGGGCCATGCCCACAATGCCGCCAGCCGGGCCGCTCAAAATCGCATCCTTGCCCGCAAACACCTGGGCGTCCGTGAGGCCGCCCGAAGACTGCATGAACATCAGCTTCACGCCCGGCATTTCGCTCGCCACTTGGCTCACATAGCGCCCCAAAATCGGTGACAAATACGCATCCACCACCGTGGTGTCGCCCCGGCTGACGAATTTCATCATCGGGCTGGTCTGGTGTGAGGTGCTGACCTGCGTGAAACCCACTTCTCGCGCCAAGCGGGCAGCAGCCTGCTCGTGCGCGGTGTGTCGCCACCCATGCATGAACACGATGGCCACTGAGCGCACACCTTGTTGGTGCGCATGGGCCAATTGGGTGCGCAAATGCGCCTCGTCCAAGGGCTGCAAAACCTCGCCATCCACGGCCACACGCTCATGTGCCTCCACCACCGCGCTGTAAAGCAACTCGGGCAGCACGATTTGACGGTCAAATAAACGAGGGCGGTTTTGGTAGGCGATTCGCAGCGCGTCGCCAAAGCCTTGTGTGGTGACCAGCAGCGTTGCCTCTCCCTTGCGCTCCAGCAGCGCATTGGTGGCCACGGTGGTGCCCATCTTCACGCACTCGACCATCTCGGGTGTGACTGTCTCACCAGCTTTCAGGCCCAGTAAATGGCGAATGCCCGCCACCGCCGCATCGCGGTACTGCTCGGGGTTTTCGCTCAAAAGCTTGTGCGTCACCAAGCTGCCATCCGGGCGCTTGCCCACCACGTCGGTGAACGTGCCGCCCCGGTCGATCCAGAACTGCCAACGGTTTTTACCAGTGGGTGCGATTTGGGATTCGGTCATAAGTCGCTCAACAATCAGAATATAAAAACCAAGGTCACAAAGAAGCGGCAGCACGCGCAGCCTGGTCGTACATGCCCGAGAGCACGCGCAGCAATCGGGCCAATTCGCCAATGTCGCGGTTCAGGCCATCGTCGGCTTTCAGGGCGTCAATCAGGCAGCTCTCGCGGATTTCGCGGTAGCGCTGCACGTAAGCGCGACCTTCGTCGGTGACGGCATAGGTCACGTCTTTGCCATTTTTTTGAGACATCACCACCCCCAAACCTTGCAGCTTTTTCAGGGCGTAATTCACCAGATGCGTGTCCTCGATGTTCATGATGAAACAAATGTCGGCCAGGCGCTTGTCACGCGCACGGTGCGTGACGTGGTGCAGCACCAGCACATCCAGCGGGGTC
>NZ_CALBEX010000105.1 GCF_937889215.1 uncultured Limnohabitans sp. | reverse complement strand
GCCACATCCAGCTGCTGGAACAGGCCAAACCACAAGGCGACTGCAGCGTGGTCAGTATTTTTGTGAACCGGCTCCAGTTTTTGCCAAACGAGGACTTTGACAGCTACCCCCGCACCTGGGAGGCCGACTGCGCCAAACTGCAAGCCGCAGGATGCGACGTGGTGTTTGCGCCGCGAGAAACCGACCTTTACCCCGAGCCTCAGACCATCCAGGTGCACCCCGACCCCGCCCTGGGCGACATTTTGGAAGGTGCATTTCGGCCCGGCTTTTTCACGGGCGTTTCGACCGTGGTCATGAAATTGTTCATGGGTGTGTTTGCAGGCAAGGCCCATGGGCTGGCCGTGTTTGGCAAAAAGGATTACCAACAACTCATGGTGATTCGTCAGATGGTGCGGCAGTTTGTGTTGCCCATTGAGGTGTTGGGCATGGAAACCTGCCGTGCCGAAGACGGCCTGGCCCTGAGTTCACGCAACGGCTATTTGAGCGCTCCTGAGCGCGCCCAAGCGCTGCAACTGTCAAGGGTCCTGCAAGCGCTGGGACGTGATGCCTTGGCCTGCAAGGACGCGCTGGCCCAGCACTTGCCCGAGCTGGAAGCCCAAGCCATGGCCAGCCTGCACCAGCAAGGCTGGCAGCCCGACTACCTGACGGTGCGTCGCCGCCATGACTTGCAAGCCCCTCAAGCCGGTGATGCGCTGGTGGTGCTGGGAGCCGCGAAATTGGGCCAAACCCGGTTGATCGACAACTTCGAGATTTGATGGCCCTACAGCAGCCTCAGTGGCTGCGACCGCTTCGGAACATGCCGTGGGTTTTGCGGTTGAGCACGCCTTGGGCGGCCAGTTTGTTCATGGAAGGGCTGGCATGGGCATGGGTGATGGCCATGCCCAAGGCATCGGCTGCATCTTGTCGAGGCAGCACGGGCAACTGCAGCAAGCGCTTGACCATCTCCTGAATTTGCGATTTGGCAGCACGGCCGTGGCCAGTGACCGATTGCTTCATTTGCAAAGCGGTGTACTCGGCCACCGGCAAACCACAGGACACGAGGGCCGTGACCGCGCAACCACGGGCTTGACCCAGCAGCAAAGTGGCTTGCGGATTGACGTTCACAAACACGATTTCGACCGAAGCCACATCGGGCTGGTAACGCGCTGTGATTTCACGGATACCGTCGTAGATCACCTTCAAGCGGGCGGGCAAATTGCCCATGTCTTCGCGGGTGGTTTCAATGACGCCACTGGCCACGTACTGCAGGCGCGAGCCGGTCATGTCGAGCACCCCAAAGCCCGTCGTTTGCAAACCCGGGTCAATGCCCAGTATGCGCAGGGTAGGCGGTGCAGTCGTGCTCAGACTGCTCATGGCAAGACCACGTCGTTCATGCGGGCCACGATGGTTTCAGCCCGCGCTGCGAGGTAGGCCGATTGCGCCCGCTTTTCAAAATAGCGGGGGCGCGGCAGCATCACCGCCAGCCGGGCCGCCTCCCAGGCGTTCAGGTGCGCCGCGCTTTTTCTGAAATAGTGCTGCGCTGCGGCCTCGGCACCGAACACGCCCTCGCCCCACTCCACGCTGTTGAGGTAAATTTCCAAGATTCGGCGTTTGCTGAGGAAAGCCTCCAGCGCCAGCGCCAGCACCATCTCTTGGCCCTTGCGCAGCAAGGTGCGCTCACCCGACAAAAACAGGTTCTTGGCCAGTTGCTGGGTGATGGTGGAGCCGCCCACGATTTTCACGGTGACCGGTTTGTCCGGCTGGCGTTGGGCGCGTTTTTCGGCATTCGCTTTGGCCTTGG
>NZ_CALBEX010000104.1 GCF_937889215.1 uncultured Limnohabitans sp. | reverse complement strand
AACACGCCACAGCCAAAATGGCTGCACTGCTGGCCGCTGCCCGTTTGCCCGAGCCCGAGCCGGTGGCCACTGTCACCTACAAAAGCGAAGGCCGTGTGCTGATAATTGGCGCTGTGGACGCTGCCGAACGTGCCGCCGGCTTTTTGTCGGACGCGATGCAGGTCACCATTTTTGCGCAAGGCGCCGGCAGCGCAGGAGGCAGCCAGGAGCGGCGTTTCCCTGTCGTGGCTGGACGCTTGCAAAGCCTGAGCGGCTGGCTGGGGGCATTCGAAGCGACATGGGACGCCAGCAACCCGATTGACCTGGACTTGTGCACCCGCTGCAACGCCTGCGTGGCGGCTTGCCCTGAGCAGGCCATTGGCCTCGATTACCAGGTGGACCTGTCGCGCTGCACCTCACACCGCGACTGCGTCAAGGTGTGCGAAGCCGCAGGTGCCATCGACTTCAGCCGCGATGCTCGCCCGCAAACCGAGCTCTTTGATGTGGTGCTGGACCTGCGCGACGACCAAGCTTCGCCCACTTTTACATCGCACGCCTTGCCCCAAGGCTATTTCCGTTGGGACGGGCAAGACCTGCAAACCCTGCTCAAAGTGCGCGAACTGGTGGGCGAATTTGAAAAGCCCCGCTTTTTTGCCTACAAACAAAAGCTGTGCGCGCACAGCCGCAACGAACAAGTTGGCTGCAGCGCTTGCATTGATATCTGCTCGGCCGAAGCCGTTCGCTCGGACAAAAGCCGCCAGCAAATCGTGGTCAACCCCAACCTGTGCGTGGGCTGCGGCGCGTGCACCACAGCTTGCCCGACCGGGGCCCTGACTTACGCCTACCCGCGCCCGGCAGAGCAGGGTGCCAAGATCCGCGCACTGCTGTCGGCCTACCAGACCGCAGGCGGGCGCGATGCTGCTCTGTTGCTGCACAGCCAGGAAAAAGGCCAGGCCCTGATCGACGAGCTGGGCCGGGGCGCGCAACTGGGCGTCATGCAGGGCGTGCCGGCCCGCGTAATGCCCGTAGCCTTGTGGCACACGGCCAGTGTGGGCATGGAGCTGTGGCTGTCGGCCGTGGCCTATGGCGCACGCCAGGTCATGGTGCTGCTCACCCACGAAGAAGCGCCGCAATACCGCGCCGCACTCATGGAGCAAATGGCCGTTGCCCAAAGTCTGCTCAATGGCTTGGGCTATTCCGGCGTGCATTTCCAGCTGATCGAAGCCAAAACCGCCACAGCATTAGACGGCGATTTGCAGCGCCTGTGTGCCCGCACCCTCAAGGCCAGCAACTTGCCCACAGGCCCAGCCACCAACGCCCGCCACGCGGTGCAGGCCGAAAAGCGCAGCAACCTGGAGCTGGTCATTGACCACTTGATGGCCCAGTCGCCCGTGATGGCCATGGATGAGGCCAGCCGACCCAAGGCGCTCGATTTGCCTGCCGCCGGATCGCCTTTGGGCAGCATCACAGTCGACGGCAGCAGGTGCACCTTGTGCATGAGCTGCGTGGGCGCTTGCCCCTCGTCGGCGCTGCAAGACAACCCGCTGCAGCCTGAGCTGAAGTTTGTTGAGAAAAATTGTGTGCAGTGTGGCTTGTGCGCCAAAACCTGCCCCGAGACCGCCATCACGCTGCAGCCGCGCCTGTCGCTGTTGGCCGAGCGGGCGCAGCCGCGTGTGGTGCACAGCAGCCCGCCTTATGCCTGTATCCGCTGCGCCAAACCCTTTGGTACCCTCAAGGCCATCGAAACCATGTTGGGGCGCCTGACGGGGGCACAGCATGTTCCAGGGCCCGGCCTTGGAGCGCCTGAAAATGTGCGGCGACTGCCGTGTCATCGACATGTTCACCGACGAAAACC
>NZ_CALBEX010000103.1 GCF_937889215.1 uncultured Limnohabitans sp. | reverse complement strand
TGCCCAGGGCACCATCGCTGCCCATGCCGGTGAGCAAGATCGCCAGGGTGCGCGCGCCTGCGGTTTGTGCAGCCGATCTGAACAAAAGATCGACAGCTGGGCGGCAGTGGTGCACTGGCGGGCTTTGGGTGAGGCGGGTGCGGTAGCCGTGCGCGTCGGCCACCACCATGAGGTGGTGGTTGCCGGGTGCAATGAGGCATTCGCCGGGCAAGATGGCTTCGTCGTTGACGGCTTCGCGCACTTCATAAGGGGTCAGTGTGTTCAGACGCTCGGCCACGGCCTTGGAGAAAAATGCCGGGATGTGCTGCACGACCAAGATGGGCGGCAAACCTTGGGGCAGTGCGGGCAGAAGGCTTCTGAGCGCTTCGACGCCACCGGTGGAGGCTCCGATCACGATCAATCGGCGGTCTCCGCGTTTGGCATGGCTGGCGGGGTGGCTGACTTGGGCTGGTCTGACCGCTTGTGCGACTGGGGCTTTGGCGTGGTGGCGAATGCGTTGTTTGGCGGCATAAGCTGCTTTGACATGGAATGACAGTTTGGCGGCCAATGCGCCAATCGAGGTGTTGCCGTCGGGTTTGGCCAGAATTTCACTGGCTCCGGCGTCCATGGCCGCGAGCGCGACGTTGGAGCCTTGTTGGGTGAGCGAGCTGATGACCACCACCGCCACAGGCGATCGTTCTGCCTGCATTTGGCGCAAGTAGGTCAGGCCGTCCATGCGGGGCATTTCCATGTCCAGTGTGATCACATCGGGCTGCAGCCGTGCGACTTTGTCCATGGCGATCAAGGGGTCGTTGGCCACGCCGACCACTTCGATCTCGGGGTCCAGGGTCAGTGTTTCTGTGATGGTTTTTCGGACCAAGGCCGAGTCGTCGATCACCAGGACCTTGATGCGTGGTGTTTTGCCCGTCCACATGGTTTATCGCTTTCGCTGGTAAATGCTGTTGCCAAGTGCTTGGAAGGGGTGGGGTGTGCGCAGCAAACTGTCGGAGTGGCCCACGATCAGGTAGCCCCCGGGTTCGAGTACATCGTGCATGCGGTGAATCAGCTCGGCTTGCGATTGGAGATCGAAATAGATCAACACATTGCGACAAAACACCAGATGCTGCGGCTGGGGGATTGCATAGTTTTTGTCAAAAAGGTTCATTCTGTGAAAGTTCACTTTTCTTCGCAGCTCATCTTTGACTTTGCAGCTTTGCGAGAAGGGGCCGCTGCCTTTTTGAAAGTATTTGTGCATCAACGAGGGCTCGGGCAGGCCCAGTCTGTCCATCGGGTACACCGCTTGTCTGGCTTTTTGGATGGCGCGGTTGGAGATGTCGGTTGCGTCAATTTGCCAGCGCAGTCCGCCCGGTTTTTGCGCAGCATATTCACTCAATACGATGGCCAGGCTGAAGGCTTCTTCGCCACTGGAGCTGGCAGCCGACCAGCAGCGCTGAACTTGACCCGCCGTAGGGCTGTGGCGCAAGAGTTCGTTCAGCAATTGCGAAGAGACCTTCTCAAAGTGCACGATTTCCCTAAAAAAATGGGTGTGGTTGGTGGCGATCAGGTCGATCAGGGTGTCCAGCTCTGATTCACGGTGTTGCTGGAGCCAGTGCAGGTAATCGTCCCAAGAGCTCAGACCCAATTCGCGCACCCGTTTGCCCAGCCGACTGGACAACAAGATGAGCTTGTTGGGGGTCAGGTGGATTCGGCTGTGTTGGTGGATCAGGCGGCACAGGTTTTGGTAGGTCTGGTCGGACATCGGTGGGAGTCGATCCAAGCCCCATTGAGTTGTAGCGGTCATGCAGAGCGGGTTCAGAAGTCTTTGAAGTGCTGCTCAGACGTTGGCTCCGGTGCATGCAGTTGTGGTTTGTCGCCGTAGGCCAGGTGATTTTGAGCTTGGGCGCGGTGGGTTTTTGCCGCACTTGCGCTGACGCGCTCGCTGCGTTGTTTTTGGGGCGTGACTTTGGGGGTGGGGCGCGTTGAGGGCGCACGGTCTTGTCGACGGATACTGAAACCTATCACTTGGATGCCTTGCTCGACCAGGTCTTCCGCGCTCATGGCTTGGCTGTGTGTTTGCTCTGCAGCATGGGCGATCTGACTGGCGCTGTCTGCGGTATCTTGCGCGACTTTGCTCATTTGATCGATGGCGACGCTGACGTGTTCAATGCCTTGGGCTTGTTCGCGGGCGGCTAAGCTGATTTCGGCGACCAGCGCATCGGTTTGGCCGATCTTGACTTCGATTTGTCCCAAGGATTCGTGGACCCGTTCGAGCGATACAGCGCCCATGCGGCTGTTGCGGATGGAGGCTTCGATTTTTTCGGCCGATTCGTGGGCGGCCATGGCACTGCGCTGGGCCAGGGAGCGAACCTCGTCGGCGACGACGGCAAAGCCCGCACCTGCCTCG
>NZ_CALBEX010000102.1 GCF_937889215.1 uncultured Limnohabitans sp. | reverse complement strand
GGGTTGATCGGCTCACCCACCGAGCCCAGCAAACGCAAGCTGGAGAGGTCGTAGCTCTTGGGGTGCACAGCGTCGTTGGCTTCCGCGGCCTTGATGAGCGAGCGGATGGCGGTCGGTGCGGTATAAAAGATCGAGACCTTGTGGTCCTGGATCATCTTCCAGAAGCGGCCCGCATCGGGGTAAGTGGGCACGCCTTCAAACACGATTTCGGTACCACCCAAAGCCAAGGGGCCGTAAGTGATGTAAGTGTGGCCCGTGACCCAGCCGATGTCGGCGGTGCACCAGAACACGTCGTCTGCCTTCAGGTCAAACGTCCATTTTGTGGTCAAAGCTGCGTGCAGCAAATAACCGCCGGTGCTGTGTTGCACGCCTTTGGGTTTGCCGGTGGAGCCTGAGGTGTAAAGCAAAAACAGCGGATGCTCGGCACCCACCCACTCGGGCTCGCAGGTGGTGGCTTGCTGGTCAGCCAGCTCGGCCATCCACACGTCGCGGCCAGCGGTCATGGCGATGTCGGCACCGGAGCGCTTGACGACCAAGACGTTCTTGATGGAGCCACAACCGCCCAAGTTGATGGCGTCGTCCACGATGGATTTGAGGGGCAACAGTTTTCCGCCGCGCACTTGGTTGTCGGCGGTGATGACGGCGACAGCGCCGGTGTCTTCGATGCGGTCACGCAGCGACTGGGCGGAGAAACCACCGAACACCACCGAGTGGGTGGCGCCAATGCGGGCGCAGGCTTGCATGGCAGCCACGCCTTCGATGGACATCGAGATGTAGATGACGACGCGGTCACCTTTTTTGATGCCCAGGCTCTTCAAGGCATTGGCATATTGGCACGTCTTGGCCAGCAACTGGCTGTAAGTGACCTTGGTCACTTCGCCGCCGTCGGCTTCAAAAATGATGGCGGTCTTGTCGCCCAGGCCTTTTTCGACGTTGCGGTCCAGGCAGTTGTAAGAGGCGTTCAGCGTGCCGTCTTCGAACCACTTGAAAAAGGGCGCGTTCGATTCGTCGAGCACCTTGGTGAAAGGCGTCTTCCAGCTGATCATCTCTTTGGCCAGACGGGCCCAATAGCCTTCGTAATCGGTTTCGGCTTCTTTGCAAAGGGCTTCGTAGGCGGCCATGCCGGAAATGTTGGCGTTTTTAACGAAGTCTGCGCTGGGTTGGTAAAGGTTGGAACTCATCAGATTTGTCTCCTCAATGACATGACGTTTTTTGAAACTGGTGCAAATGTCTTCTTTCGCTCTTACAAAGCACTGACTGACGCCAGTCTTGCACGGCCATCTGCACCCTGTCAGCCTAAGCCGCCGTCAGACCCCCTAAAATCTGGGGATATTCATTCCACTGGCCGGTATGCCGCTCCGGTTTACCGCATTCCACACCATGACCACCCTGATCAAACAAGCCGACCTGATTGAATCCGTGGCTGCTGCCCTGCAGTACATCAGCTACTACCACCCGGCCGACTTCATCGCCCACTTGGCCCGCGCCTATGAGCGCGAGCAAAGCCCGGCCGCCAAGGACGCCATTGCGCAGATCCTGACCAACAGCAAGATGAGCGCCATCGGCCACCGCCCGATCTGCCAGGACACCGGCATCGTCAACGTCTTCCTGGAAGTGGGCATGGACGTGAAATTTGACGGCTTCACCGGCAGCCTGGAAGACGCCATCAACGAAGGCGTGCGCCAAGGCTACAGCTTGGCCGAGAACATGCTGCGGGCCTCCGTTGTGTCGGACCCGCACTTCAACCGCAAAAACACCAAAGACAACACGCCCGCCGTCATCTTCACCAAGATCGTGCCCGGACACCATGTGCATGTGACCGTGGCTGCCAAAGGCGGCGGCAGCGAGAACAAGTCCAAATTGATCATGCTCAACCCCGGCGACAGCATCGTTGACTGGGTGCTAAAAACGGTGCCCACCATGGGCGCGGGCTGGTGCCCACCGGGCATGCTGGGCATCGGCATCGGCGGCACGGCCGAAAAAGCCGTGCTCTTGGCCAAAGAAAGCCTGATGGACGACCTGGACATGTACCAGCTGCTCGAAAAATCCAGCAAGGGCGAGAAGCTCGACCCAGTCGAAGAGATGCGCTTGGAGCTTTATCACAAGGTCAACGCCTTGGGCATTGGCGCGCAAGGCCTGGGTGGCCTGACCACCGTGCTGGACGTGAAAATCAAGATGTACCCCACGCACGCCGCCTCCAAGCCCGTGGCCATGATCCCCAACTGCGCCGCCACCCGCCACGCGCACTTTGTGCTCGACGGCTCTGGCCCCTCGTATTTGGAAGTGCCTTCGCTCGATTTGTGGCCCAACGTGGGCTGGACGCCCGACACCGAAAAAAGCCAGCGCGTGGACCTCAACAACTTGACACCCGAGCAAGTCGCCGCCTGGAAGCCCGGCCAAACGCTCTTGCTTAACGGCAAGATGCTCACTGGCCGGGACGCCGCACACAAACGCATCCAGAACATGCTGGCCAAGGGCGAGCCACTGCCCGTGGACTTCACCAACCGCGTGATCTATTACGTGGGCCCGGTGGACCCGGTGGGCGACGAGGCCGTGGGCCCTGCCGGCCCCACCACCTCCACCCGGATGGACGGCTTCACCGAAATGATGTTGGGCCAAACCGGCCTGATCGCCATGATCGGTAAGGCCGAGCGCGGCCCGGTCGCGATTGAGGCGATCAAAAAGCACAAGAGCGCTTACCTGATGGCCGTGGGCGGCGCAGCTTACCTCGTGTCCAAAGCCATCAAACACGCCCAGGTGGTGGGCTTTGCCGACATGGGCATGGAAGCGATCTACGAATTCGACGTGGTCGACATGCCCGTGACAGTGGCGGTCGATGCCGGCGGCACCAGCGCCCACATCACAGGCCCTGCCGAATGGCAAAAGCGCATCGCCACAGGCGAGTTCAAGGGCATTGGCGTGACCGCCGGCTGATGCATCCTTGCTCTAAAAGGCCGCGCAAGCGGCCTTTTTTCAGGCCTACCACCCCATGACAACCGACCCACAACACCCCATCGGCGTGTTTGACAGCGGCATTGGCGGCCTGAGCGTGCTGCAGGCTTTGCGAAAAGAACTGCCGCACGAACGCTTTGTGTACTTGGCTGACCAAGCGCACGCGCCCTATGGCGAAAAAAGCGGAGCCTTCATCGGTCAGCGCACCCACGCGATTGCCGATTACCTGCTGGGGCAGCACCACATCAAAGCCCTGGTCGTGGCCTGCAACACCGCCACCGCAGCGGCCATCCACGAATTGCGTGCACAGCACCCTGCGCTGCCGCTGGTGGGGGTGGAGCCTGCGCTCAAACCCGCTTTGGCCCTGAGCCACACCCGACACATTGGCGTGATGGCCACGCGGGGCACTGTATGCAGCGACAAGTTCGCTCGTCTGCTGGGAAGCGTGCAAGACCAAGCGCATTTTGAGGTGCAGGCCTGCAACGGCCTGGCTTTGGCCATCGAACAAAGCACCCTGCCCGATCAAGCCGAGGCTGCGCAAGCACAAATCACGCAGTTGCTGCAGACCTACACCCAGGCCATGGGCCGCTTTGGTTCAGAGTCCGGACAGATCGACACCTTGGTGCTGGGCTGCACCCACTATGTGTTTGTCGAAAAGGATTTGCGCCAGTTGCTGGGGCCCGGTGTGCAACTGGTCTCGACGGGCGAACCCGTGGCGCGTCAAACGCAGCGCTTGCTGGCGGCCGCCGAAATGCTGAACCCTGAAAAGACAGATACGGCAGCACAGCCCATGCGCCTGTTGACCACAGGCGACTTGCAAGGCCTGCAAGCCGCCGCCCAGCGATGGCTGGGCTTACCTCCCGAGGTCTGCCAGGCTGTTCCTGCCTTGCTAAGCAACCCAGCCCCATGATGTTCGTAAGTCGGTGCCTTTACGGTCCGACGATCGGCAATCCCGCAGGTCGGTGCCTTTACGGTCCGACAGACATCTTCTCGCGAAGCGACATTTCAAACGGCGACGGTTCACCACCCGCGATGTCGGACCTGAAGGAACCGACCTACGAGAGACACCCATGCAGGCGGTCGATGGGACGACACCCCGTAGGTCGGTGCCTTTACGGTCCGACAGGCATCTTCTCGCGAAGCGACATTTCAAACGGCGACGGTTCACCACCCGCCTTGTCAGACCTGAAGGCACCGACCTACAGAAAATACTCAAGGATTCGATTGCGCCGCCAAACGGCCGCGCTCCACGTTCACTGGCATCAAAAGCACCAAGCCCAAGATGAACAACAGCGAGGTGGAGCCAATCGCCAAGCGCTGGTTGCCGTTGCTCAACCAGGTGATCAGGCCATAGGTCAATGGCCCCAAAATGCTGGCCAGCCGAATGGCGAAAGTCCACAGACCAAAAAACTCGCCCAGGCGTTGCGGCGGCACCATCAGGCCTGCCATGGCGCGGCCCGACGACTGGCTCGAGCCCATGCAAAAACCAGCAATGGCCGCCGCCCACCAAAACGTGGCCTTGTCGGTTGACAGCGCTGCGATGAAACACGTCGCCACCCAGCCCACCAAGGTCAAGGCCAAGGTCAGCTTGTGGCCAAAGCGGTCTTGCGCATACCCAAGCAAGAAGGCCCCGACAAAAGCGGCCAGGTTCAGCACAAAGATCAGCACCATGGTTTCTTGTGGCTGAAAGCCAATGACCTGCTCGGCATAAATGGCAGCCAAGGTGATGGCCACCGCCACCCCGCCTTGGTAGGCCACCGCACAAGCGAGCAAACGGGTGAAGTCCCGGTAAGGCATGGCCTCGCGCAAGGTCTGACGTAACCGGCGCAGGCTTTGCACCACGGTCACGACCGGGGCATTCGGTTGCGGCGGCGAGTGTTCACGCAAAAAACCAAAAGTCACCAAAGCCGCAGCGCCGTATAAAGCCGCCGTGATCAGCATGGTCACCGGCACAAACTCGCCACCCGATTCGCCCCGCGCTTGCGCGGCCAAAACATAGGCCAGGCAAATGCCCAGCGTCAGCATGCCGCCGATGTAGCCCAAAGACCAGCCCCAGCCGCTCACTCGGCCCATGGCCTCGGGTCTGGCCAGTTCGGGCAAAAACGAAGCCGTGAGCGACTCGCCATAAGAAAAGAAAGTGTTGGACAGCACCAGGATGAACAAGCCCAGCGCCACCTGACCCGGCCCCACCAACGCCAAAGCCGCCGTGCTGAGTACGCAGCCCGCCGTGACCCACATCAGCATGCGTTTTTTGCCCGCCACCCGGTCGGCCCAAGCGCCCAGCCCAGGCATGGTGAGCATGACAATCAAATACGACAAGCTCAGGCCTGATGTCCAGGCCAATGTGGCCCAGTCGGCTCCGTCGGCCACACCGCCTACAAAATAGGCGGCAAACACAGCCGTGATGACCACGGTGGAATAACCCGAATTGGCAAAGTCGTACATGGCCCAGCCAAAGACCTCGCGCAAACGCACACCCGGATTCAAAGCAGAACGAATGCCTTGGGTGCTCATGGTCCGCTCCGATCAGTGCAGATGGCGTGGGCGACGACCACCACCACCGTGGCCATTGCTGCCGCCCGGCCCCCGCGGTGGTTTACCGATGTCGAGCGAGCTGACCAAGCTGTCAAAGCGCTGGCTGAACAACTTGTCGATCTCGGTCACCACGCCCGACAGCTCGGCCCCGTCGAAATGGCGCTCCATCATGTTGACCACATCGTGCACCAGCAAATCGCGCTGGGCTTGCATGATCGCTCCTGGATCGGGGCCGACAAACATCATCACAAAATCGTCACGCGACTCGGCCCCACTGGCCTCGTCCTCGTCGTCAAACTCGGTGTCGTAAAAAGTCACCTCTATTTGCGTACCACCCGCTGACAACTCGTTGATATTCATGCACAAATCGTCGAGCACCATGCGGAAATTTTCGTCTCCCCGGACCGTCCAGCACAGGTGCAAACGCCAAGCGGTGGTGTCAAAACGGATGCCGGGCTCTTCTTCGTAGAGGCTGACGGCACCTTCACTCAGGGAGCGTGCACCGGCGTAATGCCAAAGTGGTTTGAGCGCTTCTTGGATAGCTTTGATGTCGGTGCCGGTTTTGATCGGCACATCACCATGCACGTGGATCTCAAGCGGTGCGTTGTCTTGGTTCATGATGATGCTTTCCTCAAATGGTGCCCCGAACCGGAATCGAACCGGTACGCCCGCTATGAACGAAGCAACGGATTTTAAGTCCGGTGTGTCTACCAGTTTCACCACCGGGGCAGAAGCACTATTGTGCCTTGATAACGCGGCATTTCTGCTTCAACCCACCTGCAAATTCAGCATGGCCAAAACATACAAGGCCACGACGCACAAGTAAGCCACCGACCAGACCAAGGTGCGCCAAGTGGCTTTGTCCGCCAAATAGAAAAAGACATAACCCGCCCTCGCCGCGACGAACAACATAGCCAGCGCATCCACCGTGGCCGGCTCGACCCCGGTGAGCAGCGCCAAGACAACGCCCACAGCAAAGAAAGGAAAGGCCTCGAAACAATTGGCTTGGGCGGCATTGGCCCGCGCCCTGAAACCTGTTTGCTGCGACAGCCAAGCCCGGGGGTCATGGTTGTCATAGCCCTTGAAACCCGACTTGGCAATGCCCGCGCACACCACGGGCATGAGGCCCGCCACCAACACGGCAACATAAGACATCAACATTCAGGACTCCTGAAAACAAGGCTGCAAAGCCATGAAGAAAGCCATCTGGGTTCAGAGAGCGCCGAAAAAAAAGCCACTGAGTGATCAGTGGCTGCAGGCAAGCCCGGCGATCGGCCGGGCACACCGGGTTCAACCGCCCTTGGTGGAGCGCTTGCCGGGGTTTTTCTTGCTGCGTGTGGCGACGCCACGCTCCAAGCTCACGCGCTGGCCGCGGCCTGCGGTGCGCAGGGTCACGCCTGGCAATGCGGGCAGGGGTGGGGTGAATTTACGGTCTGCTTCGGTGACGATTTTGTTGCCCATCTGTGGCTCCGGATAAAAAATGCAAAACGTTATTAAGCCACAAGAAAGGGCCTGTTTGAACGTGCGGCCTTGCAGTTCAAGGGTATTTCACGGCAACCAGCCGCTTAAATCGCAAGGCAGCGCCCCAGAACAGCCCCACCCCCAACGACCTCATCAGTCTCGGCGCAGCGCCACGGCAAAGCCTTTCTGCACCGCAGGCCGTGCCATCAAGGCCTGGTACCAGCGCTGAACGTGGGGAAACTGCTGCAAATCCACTTGGTGGCGCGGGTGACGCCAGACCCAGCCCAGGATGGCAAAGTCCGCGATCGACAGCTCACCGGCAAAAAATTCGTGTTCAGCCAGTCTGCGGTCCATCACGCCATAAAGGCGCAAGGTCTCGGCCATGAAACGCGCCAAACCATAGCGCTTGTCGGCCTCGTTGCTCAGGCCTGCATAGTGGTGCACTTGGCCTGGCGCAGGACCAAAGCCCCCCATTTGGAACATCAGCCACTCCAGCGCGGCCACCCGACCAGCACCTTGAGCGGGCAAGAATTGACCGGTTTTTTCGGCCAGATAAATCAGGATCGCACCGGACTCAAACACCGTCTGCGCCTGGCCATCGGGCCCTTCGGTGTCCACCAAAGCCGGAATCTTGTTGTTCGGACTGATCTTCAAGAATGCCGGATCGAATTGCTCCTTTTGGGTGATGTCCACCACTTGCACCGCATAGGGCAAACCCATCTCCTCCAGCGCCACCGTGATTTTTCGGGCGTTGGGGGTATCAAAAGCAAAAAGCGTCAAAGCCATGTCATGGGTCTCCTGTGTGAAGCGTGCAGTTTATGCAAAAACGGTCCAACTGCAGGACCATTTGGAGACTCCTGCTGATGGCATTGGCGACCACTGCGCGACTGCCCAGCCAAGGGCCGGCAATTAAGATGCTCAATTTGACCCACAAGGCAGACCCATGAACCGCGTTTTGGCCCACACCGGAGCCCGTTACCCCATCTTGCAAGCCCCCATGGGCTGGATCGCCCGCAGCCCTTTGGCCATGGCGGTCTCGCGTGCAGGCGGGCTGGGCATCATCGAGACCTCTTCAGGCGAAACCGAAAACTGCCAACGCGAAATCGCGGCCATGCTGGCCTCGGGCCTGCCTTTTGGCGTGAATTTGCCCATCCGTTTTTTGAAAGACGACGCCATGCTGCGCTACGTCTGCGACTCGGGCATCCGGTTTGTCACCACCTCGGCGGGCAGCCCGGCCAAATTTGTCGCCCCTTTGAAGGCAGCGGGCATCGCGGTTTACCACGCTGTGCCCACGCTGGAAGCCGCCCTGAAATGCGCCGATGCAGGGGTTGATGGCCTGGTGGTGGAGGGCTCCGAAGGTGGTGGCTTCAAGAACCCAGAAGAAGTCAGCACCTTGGTGCTGCTGCAGGCCATTCGGGAAAAAACCGATCTGCCCCTGATTGCGGCAGGCGGCATCGTGGACGGTCGCGGCATGGCCGCCGCCTTTGCCTTGGGCGCCGAAGCGGTTCAGATGGGCACCCGCTTTGTGGCCTGCGCAGAAAGCCCGGTACACAGCCATTACAAACAGGCCATTGTGGACGCGCCCACCACCGGCACCTACATGCTCAACACCAAGTCCTCACCTTGTATCCGCGCACTCAAAGCCCCGTTCACACAGAGCCTGCACGAAGCCGGCCTGATGGGGCCCGACGCCTTCCAAGGCATTCAGGATGTTTATTTCGGGGGCAACATGAACGCCGCCCCCGCCTTGGCAGGCCAATCGGCCGGTCTGGTGCACGAAGTCTTGACGGCAGAGCACATCATCGCGCAAACGGTGGCCGAGTTTCACAGCATCAGCGCCCGCATGGGGCAATGGGCTCAGGCCAAGACTTTCGGATAATGCAACAGCCCAACTTGTCCCCGAAGTGAAGCCCCTTCGCCCTCATTTGCACAAAAATCACCCCATGAAAACATTTTTGAATTCCAGCGCAGCCGCCCTTTCCCTGATTTTGCTGGCCTGCTCTACCACCTGGGCCCAAAACACCATCACTGCTGCTGCGGCGCAAGAGCCTGGGGCGCAAGTCTCGGCCTCGGGCATGGTCTACCGTTCACTCCAAGACGGCACCGGTGCCAGCCCCAAAGCCTCGGACACGGTCAAAGTGCATTACCGAGGCACCTTGCCCGACGGCAAAGAGTTCGACAGCTCTTACAAACGCAACAAGGCCATCGAGTTTCCCCTGAGCCGGGTCATCCCCTGCTGGACAGAAGGCGTGCAGCGCATGAAAGTGGGCGGCAAGGCCAAGCTCACATGCCCGCCAGACACCGCCTATGGCGATCGCGGCGCGGGTGGCGTGATCCCGCCCAAAGCCACCTTGTTCTTTGAGGTCGAGTTGCTGGCCATCAACGGCAAGTGACCCGCAAGTGATCGGCAAGTGAACGATATTTCAAGACCCCAGCCACGGAATACACCCCATGAAGCGCCAATCTGACCGCATGGATGCGGTGGACAGCCCCATCATCCCCACCATCGCCAAGCTGGTGCGCGACAACCCCGGCACCATTTCACTGGGCCAAGGCGTTGTGAACTACGGCCCTCCGGCGCAAGCCGTGGCGCAGCTGCCCGCGCTCATGGCCGATCCCCTGCTCCACAAATACCAGGCTGTGGGCGGCATTGCCCCTTTGGTGGACACCTTCCAGCAAAAACTGGCCAGCGACAACCACATCGTTTGCGGCACCGAATCCATCGTCATGGTCACGGCGGGCAGCAACATGGCGTTTCTCAACAGCGTGCTGGCCGTGGCCGACCCGGGCGACGAATTCATCTTGCCCATGCCCTTTTATTTCAACCAGGAAATGGCCATCCGGATGTGTGGCTGTATCCCAGTGCCCGTGCCCACACACAGCGACTGGAGCCTGGATGTGGAAGCCCTGGCCGCCGCCATCACCCCCCGCACCCGCGCCATCGTCACCGTCTCGCCCAACAACCCCACCGGGGCCGTGTACAGCG
>NZ_CALBEX010000101.1 GCF_937889215.1 uncultured Limnohabitans sp. | reverse complement strand
AAACCAAAGCCTTCTTGATCTGCTCCAGCACATCTTTGGCGCTGACCGGGATAGGGGTGCCGGGGCCGTAGATGCCCTTGACGCCAGCCTCATAAAGCATGTCGTAGTCTTGACGCGGAATCACGCCGCCCACGAACACGATGATGTCGTCTGCGCCTTGTTTCTTCAGCTCGGCAATGATGGCGGGCACCAGGGTTTTGTGGCCTGCGGCGAGTGTCGAGACGCCCACGGCGTGCACGTCGTTTTCAATCGCCTGGCGGGCGCACTCTTCAGGCGTCTGGAACAACGGCCCCATGTCCACGTCAAAGCCCAGATCGGCAAAGGCGGTGGCCACCACTTTGGCGCCACGGTCGTGGCCGTCTTGGCCGAGTTTGGAGATCATCACTCGGGGGCGGCGGCCTTGGGCATCGGCAAAGGCGGCGATGTCGGCTTTGAGAGCGTTCCAGTATTCCATGGTGTCTCCCACGTTCTCGCCGTCGTCGTAAGCTGCGGCGTACACGCCAGTCACTTTTTGTGTATCGGCGCGGTGGCGGCCAAAGGCTTTTTCCAACGCGTCGGAAATCTCACCCACCGTGGCGCGCAGGCGCACGGCTTGGATGGACAGGTCCAGCAGGTTGCCTTGGCCCGATTCGGCCGAAGCGCTCAAGGCGTCCAACGCGGCCTGCACCTTGGCACTGTCGCGTGTGGCGCGGATTTTGGCCAAACGCTCGATCTGACCATCGCGGACACGCACGTTGTCGATCGACAGCGTCTCGATCGGGTCTTCTTTAGCCAGTTTGTATTTGTTCACGCCCACGATCACGTCTTTACCCGAATCGATGCGGGCTTGCTTTTCTGCGGCGGCCGCTTCGATCTTGAGCTTGGCCCAACCACTGCCCACGGCCTTGGTCATGCCGCCCATGGCCTCGACTTCTTCGATGATGGCCCAGGCCTTGTCGGCCATCTCTTGCGTCAGGCTCTCCATCATGTAGCTGCCTGCCCAAGGGTCGATCACGTTGGTGATGTGGGTTTCTTCCTGGATGATGAGCTGCGTGTTGCGGGCGATGCGCGAGCTGAATTCAGTGGGCAGTGCAATCGCCTCGTCAAACGAATTGGTGTGCAGCGACTGGGTGCCACCAAACACGGCCGCCATGGCTTCGATGGTGGTGCGCACCACGTTGTTGTAGGGGTCTTGCTCGGTCAACGACCAGCCAGAGGTCTGGCTGTGCGTGCGCAGCATCAGGCTCTTGGGGTTCTTGGCGTCAAAGCCCTTCATGATGCGGCACCACAACAGGCGGGCCGCACGCATCTTGGCGATTTCCAAATAGAAGTTCATGCCCACCGCCCAGAAGAAGGACAGGCGACCGGCAAACGCGTCCACGTCCATGCCCTTGGCAATCGCCGTCTTCACGTATTCCTTGCCGTCGGCCAAGGTGAAGGCCATCTCCAGCGCTTGGTTGGCCCCGGCTTCTTGCATGTGGTAGCCCGAGATCGAGATCGAGTTGAACTTGGGCATGTTCTTGGCCGTGTACTCGATGATGTCGCCGATGATCTTCATCGACGGCTCGGGCGGGTAGATGTAGGTGTTGCGCACCATGAACTCTTTCAGAATGTCGTTCTGAATGGTGCCGCTCAATTGGTCTTGCGAGACGCCCTGCTCTTCGGCCGCGACCAC
>NZ_CALBEX010000100.1 GCF_937889215.1 uncultured Limnohabitans sp. | reverse complement strand
CGATAAGGATGCGCACAGTTTGTTCGCTGCTCTCGGCTTCCTCAATGGCTCGTTTGATCGCGGGTGCGTTGCTCAACACACAAGGCAATTGCACCCAAAAAGTGGTGCCGATCCCTGCCATGCTTTCAAAGCCAATCGTGCCCCCCATGGCTTCAACCAAGCCCTTTGTGATCGACAGGCCCAAGCCATTGCCACCAAACCGGCGGGCGATGGAGTCGTCGGCTTGCGAGAAGCTTTGAAACACACGGTGCTGCAACTCCGGCGCAATGCCCATGCCCGTGTCGCGCACACTCACCTTGATCTGTGCGATGGCCTCGGGATCGACGCCATTGGCGACTGCACTGCAGTACATTTCGATTTCACCTCGGTTCGTGAATTTGATGGCGTTGCCCAGCAAATTGACCAGCACCTGTGTCAATCGGTGGCCGTCGCCCAACACCCACTGCGGAAGCTCTGGATCCAAGGTCAATGTGTAGCGCAGTGGTTTGGATTCGGCTCGGCGCTTGAGCAACTGAAAACTGCTGCTCAGAGTGTCGAGCAAGTTGAAGGGTTCCTTCACCACCTGCAGGCGACCGGCTTGCATTTGGGAGTGGTCCAGCAAGTCGTTGATGATGGTCAGCAGGTGTTCGCCTGATTTTTGAATGTCCTCCATCTTCAAGCGGACTTCTTGATCGAGCTGCTTGTCGTGTTGGATCAAATCGGCCAAACCCAATATGGCGTTCATGGGTGTTCGCAACTCGTGGCTGACAGAGGCCACAAAAAGGTCTTTTTGTTGTTGCGTGTGTTGAAGATTTTTGGTCAGTTGTCTGAGTTTTCTTTGTTGCTGCTGCGTCCTTTGCATGCGTTCGTTGCGCACCATATTCAAGCGAAACAGCAGCGCCACTTGCATACCAAAAATCACGATCGCCATCATCAGGTGCCAATGGATCAGGTCTTGGGGCCGTATTTTCATGTCCATTTCGCCGCCCAGCAGGGCGTAGCCGTACAAGCTCAAAATCAACAACCACCCTGCCAGCAGACCGGCAATACGGGCGCGTTGTTTGTAGGCAAGAACTGCTGGCAGCGGTGCCAAGGCCAGCCAGCTGATGGTTGCCGAGTAAATGCCGCCCGTCAGCCATGTGATGCTCAAAGCCTGGGCCAAAGTGATGATTTGCAAAGCGGCGATCAAAGGGCTGAGCCTTACCCCTGCAAACCGTAATCCGCCCAAAGCCAGCATGGCCACGATGCCCACCACATTGGCCGCAATGCCCTCTGTGAAATGCAGCCCCCAGGACACCATGGCGAAGGCTGCATAGCCAATGGTGAGGATGATCAGAAATGAAAAAAATAACCACTCGCGTTCGTTTCGCAACGGATGATTCCGCCATCTGTTCAAGAATGGCGGTGCACTGTTTGTCACATCAATGGGCTGGGTGTTGGGCATGTGGGTGATTCGACCAATAAAATGAATACCAAATGCTACATTATGTTGCAGCGCTAGGCCAACGGGACTGGTGTGATTTCAGTGCTTGCTCGGGCACAATTCGGGTCAATTGATTTTTGTCTTTTTCACAAAGCTTCTGATGAGTTTGCAAACGTGGTGGATTTTTGTGCTCACGACCTTTGTGGTGTCGGCCACGCCGGGTCCCAACATGCTTTTGGTGATGAGCCATGGTGCGCGTTTTGGTTGGCGTGCGGCTATCCGGACGATGGCCGGTTGTATGACGGCCTTGATCGGCATGGTGAGTATTTCCGCTGCAGGCGTAGGCGTTTTGCTGCACGCGTTCCCAGCCGTGTTCGATGCCCTGCGTTTTTTGGGCGCGGCTTACTTGGCTTATCTGGGTTACAAGCTGTGGGCCGCCGCTGCAGCGCCGGTTGATGGGCCCGAGACGTTGTTGGCCGATCCCCATGAACGCAGCCCGGGATCTCTTTACCGGCAAGGTTTGGCGGTGGCGGCCAGCAATCCCAAGGCCATTGTTTTTTCTGCGGCATTCTTCCCGCAGTTCATCCAGGCTGATCGCCCTGCGGGCCTGCAGTTTGCGGTGTTGTTGATCACCTTCACCGTCATCGAGGTCAGCTGGTACCTGATTTACGCCCTGAGCGGTCACAAGCTGTCTCACTTTTTACGGCAAGCCCATATCCTGAAAAACTTCAACCGCGTCACGGGTGGTGTGTTTGTGGGCTTTGCGGCCTTGATGGCGGCCAGCCGCTGAGGGGGGGCGCTTGGCGGCAGATCGGGTTTACCCCCGTCAACTGTGCGCCAAGCTGTGGATAAGTCCATGAACAAGCTCAGAGACCCGCATGCCTGCAGGGCTGGCCAGCGATGCCTGTTATTTGAGCAAGGGCGTCAGTCCAGTGACCGCGCAATCTTCTGGCGCGGCACCGTGGTCTTGGGGCATTGGCCTTTGGGCAGTTCAAACCACTGGCGCACATCGTTCTCAACGCCCACGCCGTGCATGAAGTTGTAGATGGCTTTTTTCAGGCCCTGGCCCAGCAGGTCGTGGTCCACGCCTGCAGGCATGGGCGTTGGGTCGACAAAGCCCACATCGTTTTTGGCAAATGTGCCCTCGGGCAGAGGCAAAAGTGTCACGCCGTAAGCGTCGGGATTCAAGCCAACAGGTGAATGCACGGTGCAGACAAAACGGTGGAAAAAACCACTGTGGATGCAGCCGTTTTCAAACAGCTGGCGCACGTATTCGAGCGCGTCCACCGTGTCCTGCACGGTTTGTGTGGGAAAGCCATACATCAAGTAGGCGTGCACCAGCACGCCCGCATCGGCAAAGCCTTTGGTGACCTGCGCCACCTGCTCAACCGAGACCCCTTTTTTCATGAGCTGAAGCAAGCGGTCTGAGGCGACTTCGAGCCCGCCCGACATGGCAATGCAACCGCTTTGCGCCAGCAAGTCGCACAGCTCGGGGGTGAAGGTTTTCTCAAAGCGGATGTTGCCCCACCACGAGATTTGCACACCCCGGCGCAGCAGTTCTTCGGCCAGTGCCTTGAGGGCTTTGGGTGGCGCGGCCTCGTCCACAAAGTGAAAGCCGGTCTGACCGTTTTCGGCCACGATCTGCTCGATGCGGTCCACCAGCGTGCTGGCCTGCGCGGTTTCGTAGCGGCTGATGTAGTCCAGGCTCACGTCGCAAAAGCTGCATTTTTTCCAGTAGCAGCCATGCGCCACAGTCAACTTGTTCCAGCGCCCGTCGCTCCACAGCCGGTTCATCGGGTTGAGCATGTCTAGAAGCGACAGGTACTTGTGCAGCGGCAAACCGTCCCAAGTGGCCGTGCCCACCTCTTCAAACGGGATGTCGGGCTCTTGCAGATTGATGTACTGCACCTGACCTGCGTCATTCTTGATGAAAGTGCGCTGCAGGCGCTGCACACTGCGCTGGCCTTGCAGGTGCTCAATCAGGCTCAGCAGCGGGCGTTCGCCGCCGTCGAGCGTGACGAAATCCACATGGTCGAACACCCGGGCGTCCTTCAGCTCACGCAGCTCGGTGTTCACAAAGCCGCCGCCCAGGCCAATGCGGATGTGAGGGTGCGAGCGCTTGATGCATTGGGCGATGCGAAACGCCGCATACACCGAGCCGGGGAAGGGCACCGACAGCAGCATCAGCGTGGGCTGGTGACGCTCAATGGCTTGCAGGGCCAAGTTCTCCAGCGTGCTGTCGATCAGGTTGGGGGGCTCGGCCAGGGCTTCGGCCAGGGCGTCAAAGCTGGGCTGGCTTGCTGCAAGGCGTTCGGCGTAGCGCACAAACTCAAAGCCTTCGTCCACGGCATCCCGCAGCACATCGGCCAGGTCGTTCAGGTACAGCGTGGCCAGGTGCCGGGCGCGGTCGGTTTGGCCCAAAGCGCCAAAAGCCCAGCCAATCGGGTCGCCAGTGCCATCGTCTTCATACGCGTCAAGTGCAGCAAAGCGCGGGCCTTCGGGCAAAAAGCCACGGCCTGCAATGCGGTGGCTGAGCGTGCTGTCGCGGCCTTGCAAAAAGGCGATCACCGGGTCGATGCTGATGGCGTAATCGTTGAAGTGGTCAAGGAAAAAGTTCACCGGGCCCGAGCGCTCTTCAACAAGCAAGGCCAGCGCCGCGTCGCGCAGCTCGGTCAGTCCTTTTTTGTTCAGCAAAGCCAGCACGGTGGCCAGCGCCAAGTCTTCTTGCACCGCATTAAAACCCCGCGAACGCAAAAAACCCGTCAGGTAGGCCGTGGACGGGTAGGGCGTGTTGAGCTGCGTCATCGGGGGGATGAGGCTGAGCACTTTGAACGGGGTGGGGATGGGCATCAGGCGGGGGCTTTTCGAATCAGTGTAGGGATTATCGACGGATGAAGTCCCCTCAGCATTCGACTGCTTGGCTTGCCCCCCGCAATCAACAGCGGTTTCGGGGGGTTAACATCCAGCAGCTCACAAGTCTTCGCTCAATTTTTCCTCAATGATTTCTCCTGAAGCGCCTCAAGACGCTGCCATTTTCCTGTCTGCCTTGATGGTTCAGCCCGGCGATCAAGCCACGCTCACGCCCGCCCAGCAGCGCTTTAACGCCCTGTTGGCCCGCATCGAGCTGCTCTCTTGCCTTATCGAGCGGCTGCAGGCGTGGTCGGACCGGCACCGTTATGCGCACATTCAGGCCTTGCGCGAGTCGGTGCAGCTGGCTCAAGCGCACCGCAAAAGCCTGCTGCTCTTTGTGCATGAGCGCCTGCAAACCGCAGACTTCACCGAACGCCAGCAACGCATGGCGCGGGGACTGGTGCGCGGTTTGATCGTGCATTTGGCCGAACACGCTGAAAATGCCGACCCGCAAGTGCAGGCGTTGGCCGATTTGTACGTGAGCGAAGAAGACACCCAACAAGCCGCCGAAGAACAGGCCGAGGCGGCGCAGCGCTTGCGCGAGCGCATCGAAGAGGCGCTGGGCCAGCCCATTGAAAAAGCAGGCCAATACCAAACGCCCGAAGAGATGATGCAAGCGGGCATGCGCCAGTGGCAACGCCAGCAAGAGGCTGACGAGCAGCGTAAGGCGGCCAAGCGTGCAGCCAAAAAAGCACAAAAACAAGCCCAAAAGAATAGCGCTGCGGCCGAAAAAGGCGAGTTACCGCCTGCCATGTTGCGCGAGGCGGATGCGAAAAGCGCCATCCGCACCGTGTTCAGGCAGTTGGCCAGCGCCTTGCACCCGGATCGCGAGCCCGACGAACAAGAGCGCTTGCGTAAAACTTCGCTGATGAGCGAAGTCAACGCCGCTTATGAAAAAAACGACCTGAGCACCTTGCTGCGCCTGCAAATGCAGGTGACGAAGGTCAACCCGCAAAACTCCGCCCGCATGGCCGATGCCCAGCTCATCGCCATGGCATCGTTGCTCAAGGAGCAGGTGACAGCGCTGGAGGACGATCTGGACGCGTTGCAAAGCCGCCTGAGCCGGGAGTTGTGTGTCCCGGTGCGAGCCGAGGCAGAAGAGGCGTCGATGACGCAAGCCCTGCAGCGCATACAGGCCGACCAGCGCCACAGCGCAGACAGCCTGGCGGCCGATCTGCGCCGCATTCAGAACGATGCCGAACTCAAACGGTGGCTCAAAGAGCAGTGGCAGTTGGCCAAAGAGCAAGGGCAGTCCTCCACGGATTTTTGATGTGCGTGCATGGTCTTAGCAGGTTGTGGCCTTCAGGCCCGACAGCTTTGGTGCGCCACCGACTTTTGAAAATGTCTCGCTGCGAAAAAATTAAGCGTCGGACCATAAAGGCCACGACCTACGGGGAGTTCGGTATTTATAGGTCGGCGCCTTCAGGCCCGATAACTTCGGTGTGCCACCGCCTTTTGAAAATGTCTCGCTACGAAAAAATCAAGCGTCGGACCTGAAGGCCACGACCCACGGGGAGTTCGGTATTTGTAGGTCGGCGCCTTCAGGCCCGACATCTTCGGTGCGCCAATGCCTTTTGAAACTGTCGCTCCGCGAAAAAATCAAGCGTCGGACCTGAAGGCCACG
>NZ_CALBEX010000099.1 GCF_937889215.1 uncultured Limnohabitans sp. | reverse complement strand
GGTTGGTGAAGGTGGGGGGCATCGGGCGGCGATGTGGCGTTTCTGAAAAGTGCGGCCTCAAGTCGAGGGGCGCTGAACGGGAAGGCGGCCTTCTCGCACCGTGAGCCAAGCCCCCAAAGCGCCGCACAAGGCCACCAGGCCCATGCCCACAAAGGTCCATTGGTCGGGCAGATGGTTGAAAACGACCCAGCCACCCAACACGGCAAAGCCGATTTGTGCGTACATGTAAGGCGTCAGTATGGCGGCCGGCGCATGGCCATAGGCCAGGATCAGCAAAAAATGCCCGACCGATGCCAGCACACCCATCAGCAACAACTGCAGCCACACCACCCAATTGCCAGGCATTTCCCAAACAAAGGGCAGGAGCAGAGAAGCCAGGGCGGTGCCGATCCAGCCGGTGTAAAAGTGGGTGGTCATGGGGTCTTCTGTTTTGGCCATTTTGCTGGTCAAAATTTGGAAACCCGAATTGGTGAGGACCAGCAGCAAGGGCAAAACCACGGTCCAGTCAAAGTGTTGGCTGCCTGGGCGGATGATGATCAGGGTGCCAGTGAAACCGCCCACCACAAGCAACCAGCGCAGAGGGCGTATTTTTTCTTTGAGCATCCATGCGGCCAACAAAGTGATGACCAGGGGGGCCAGCAGTGAGATGGCGGTGAATTCCCCCACCGGCATGTACTTGAGACTCAAAAACGCCAAGATGCTGCAAGCAAACAGCAGCAGGCCACGGGCCAGCTGAAATCGGGGGTGCTGGGTCAGCAGCACTTGCCGCCCCCGCCCAGGCAAGACCACCGCCGTGGTGATGACCGCTTGAATGGCGTAACGGAACCACAGCGCGACAAGCACCGACAAGCCTGCGCTCACATGCCGTGTGGTGGTGTCTAGGGTGGCGAAACAAGCGGTGGCCAAGACGGCAAAACCGATGCCGCGTAGCGTGTGCGCTGGTGGTTTGTTCACTGAATGCGGTCGGCCAGCAAATCCCAAACTGGGGTCAGTTGGCCAGGCAAGAGGGGCAGGGTGCCCAAGTCGATGCGGCTTTCGTCGGGGCTGTGAAAGTCGCTGCCGCGAGAGGCCGCCAAGTCAAATTCAAGCGCGGTTTCGGCGTAGCGGACCGCTTCTTGTGAGGAGTGGCTGCCGGTGATGACTTCCACGCCGCGCCCGCCGTGGGCCTTGAATTCACTGAACAGTGCGTACTCTTCATTGGGTGTGAAGCCGTACCGGGCCGGGTGAGCGATGACCGCGATGCCGTCCGCCTCTGTGATCCATTGCACCGCTTCTTGCAAGCGGGCCCAGCGGTGGGGGACAAAGCCGGGTTTGCCTTCGGTCAAGAATTTGCGAAATACCTCTGACGTGTCGCTGCACACGCCGGTTTCAACCAGATGACGGGCAAAGTGGGTGCGGGAAATCAGCTCAGGATTTCCCACGTATTGCAGAGCGCCTTCGTAAGCATTCAGGATGCCGACTTTGGCCAAGCCATCTGACATTTCTTGTGCGCGTTCGCTGCGCCCGCCTCGGGTGCGGCGCAAGCCCTCGGTCATGGCGCGGTTGTGAGCGTCGAAGCCCAAACCCACGATGTGCACGGTTTTGTGTGCAAAGGTGACTGAAATTTCGGTGCCCGTCAAGTAAGGCAGGCCCAGCGCTTTGGCCGCTGCCAAGGCGCGGTCTTGGCCGCCAATTTCGTCGTGGTCAGTCAGCGCCCAGAGTTCCACGCCGTTGGCTTTGGCACGGGTGGCCAAGGCTTCGGGGGTGAGGGTGCCGTCTGAGATGACGGAGTGGCAGTGCAGGTCGGCGTTCATCATGCTGTCCATTTTAGGCGCATGCCGCTGAGACCGTGCCATTTGGATGCGCTTGTGCGCAAAGTGGGATCTGGGTGGCAACAGCCCTGCAGTTTTTCAGGCAGACGCCTGTGGTCGATAATTCACCCATGACCACGATGCAGACTTTTGCGGAGCCCAGCCCATGGCACTGATGATCACCGACGAATGCATCAACTGCGATGTGTGCGAGCCCGAGTGCCCGAACCAAGCCATTTATCTGGGCGAGGAAATTTACGAAATTGACCCGACCAAATGCACCGAGTGCGTAGGCCATTTTGACGAGCCCCAATGTGTACAGGTTTGCCCAGTGGCCTGCATTCCCATCCACCCGCAGCATGTTGAAGACCAGGCCTCGTTGTGGGCCAAATACAGGCAGCTCCAAGGGCGGTGAGCGTTGGCCCCATGTTTTGTTGGGTGCCGACCTGAAGGGCTATGTCACTGGGCGCTGGTGTCGTCTGCTTCAGGCGCTTTAGCGGGTTTGGGGGGCTTGGGCCGTGGGGGCTTGCTGGTGTGAATTTTGGCCATGGCTTTTTCCATGTCACCAGCCAACAGCAAGGGCAAGGCATTCAGGGCGCGGTGAATGCTGTCATCAATCGCCTGTCTGTGCGCCAGCATCGGCTTCTTTAACACCCAGCTGACCACTTCGGCCTTGTCTCCGGGATGGCCTACGCCAATGCGCAGCCGCCAATAATCGGCCGTGCCCAACTGGGCATGGATGTCGCGCAATCCGTTGTGTCCGGCATGGCTGCCGCCCAGTTTGAGCTTGGCTTCGCCTGGAACAATGTCCAGTTCATCGTGGGCCACCAAAATTTCTTGGGGTTGGATTTTGAAAAAACGGGCCAAGGCGCTGACCGATTTGCCCGACAGGTTCATGAAGGTCTGGGGCTCCAGCAGCCACAGGTTTTGGCCATTGACCGAGGTGCGGGCCACCAGGCCGTGGTAGCTGCGCTCGGGCACCAGTGAAACTTTGAGTTCGCGGGCCACCGCGTCAATCCACCAGAAACCCGCGTTGTGCCGGGTGTCGTCGTATTCGTTGCCGGGGTTGCCCAGGCCGACTAAAAGTTTGATCATGGTGCGCGATTATCCTTGGGCTAAGGCGGCTTGTCTGGTAAGTCAGTGCTCGCCCATGCAAAAGGCCCGCTTGCGCGGGCCTTGGAGAGCAAGGCCTTTCGGCCAAAGCGAGAAAATTACTTCTTGCCTTTGCCCTTGCCTTTGGCATCGACCGGTGCTGCCACGGGGGCGGCGACCACTTCGACGACAGGTGCCACCACGGACACGAGGACCGGGTTTTTCTTGCCATGGGTGATGGCTTTGCAGCCTGCGGGCAGGGTGATGTCGTTCAGGTGCAGGGATTTGCCCATGGTCAGGCCCTTCAAGTCCACCGCGATGAATTCGGGCAGGTTGGCAGGCAAGCAAGCCACTTCGATCTCGGACGCGACGTGCGTGATCGTGCACTTGTCTGTCTTGACGGCTTCAGACTCTTCTTCGCCACTGAAGTGCAATGGCACTTTCATGTGCAAAGTGGTGTTGGCATCGACGCGTTGGAAGTCGATGTGTTGCACCAATTGCTTGAAGGGGTGCATCTGGTAATCACGCAGCAAAACCTTGGTGGTTTGGCCGTTCAATTCCATGTCCATGATGGATGCGTGGAAAGCTTCTTTTTTCAAGGCGTGCCACAACGCATTGTGGTCCAGCTCGATCAATTCGGGGGCCGATGTGGAACCGTAAACGATGCCAGGTGTGCGACCGGAATTGCGGAGACGGCGGCTCGCACCCGTGCCCTGCTTAGCGCGCTCAAAAGCGACAAATTTCATACATTTCTCCTTCTAGGGTCCACCGCGACCAGTGCGACCCTGACTCAAAAAAGCCAGCCAGTCCACAAGGACGGCTGGCCACTGTTGGCCGTTTTCCGATCAGGTTTGATCAGAGAACAGGCTCATCACCGACTCGCCCTTGGCAATCCGGTGGATCGTTTCAGCGATCAGCGGAGCCACGGACAATTGGCGAATTTTGGAACACGCTGCAGCTTCTGCCGACAGTGGGATGGTGTTGGTGACCACCACTTCGTCCAGGGCTTCGCCCTTGGCAATGCGGTCGATGGCTGGGCCCGAAAAAATCGGGTGTGTGCAATAGGCGTAGACTTTTTTGGCGCCGCGCTCTTTGAGCACTTCGGCTGCTTTGACCAAGGTGCCCGCAGTGTCGATCATGTCGTCCATGATCACGCAGTTGCGCCCATCGATCTCGCCGATGACGTGCATGACTTCGCTCACGTTGGCTTTGGGGCGGCGCTTGTCGATGATGGCCAGGTCGCAGCCGAGCTGTTTGGCCAAGGCGCGGGCGCGCACCACGCCGCCAACGTCGGGTGACACAACAATCAAGTCTTCGTAGTTTTGCTGGCGAAGATCGCCCAACAAAACAGGCGACGCATAAATGTTGTCGACGGGGATATCGAAAAAGCCTTGAATCTGGTCTGCGTGCAGGTCCATGGTCAGGACACGGTCAACGCCCACGGCTTGCAGCATGTTGGCCACGACTTTGGCCGAGATCGGCACCCGGGTCGAGCGGGGGCGGCGGTCTTGGCGGGCATAGCCAAAATAAGGGATCACGGCGCTGATCCGCTCGGCAGATGCACGCTTGAGCGCATCAACCATGATCAGCAATTCCATGAGGTTTTCGTTGGTGGGCGCGCAAGTGGGCTGAACCACAAACACTTCGCGGGCCCGGACGTTTTGTTTGAGCTCGACGGTGACTTCACCATCGGAGAAGCGGCCTACGTCAACGGCACCCAGGTGTGTGCCTAGGTTTTTTGCGATCTCGGCAGCCAAAGAAGGATTGGCGTTGCCGGTGAACAGCATGAAATCGGGGGTATTTGAAGCAGGCTGCATGAGCATTCCAGCGATCAGAAAAAATGGGCCTGTACGAGTGAACGTATTTGGCAGGGGAAGAAGGACTCGAACCTTCGCATGCTGGAATCAAAATCCAGTGCCTTAACCAACTTGGCGACTCCCCTACACGGGTTGACCGCTGAAACAGCGATCGACCGATCAACTATCGCTGGATGCCCAACCCTTCAAAGGATGGGACTCCAAATTACTGCAAAGCCGTGCCAAAAAGTGATCGGGAACCGATACTTGGGTTGTTTTGTCCACGCAATGGGCAAACACGGCACTTCCAGAACCCGTCATTCTAGCTAGTAATCCGGCGTTGTTGAGGGCTTGAAGCGCTTGTTCAACATCGGGGCACAGAGCTTGCGCGATGGGTTGCAAATCATTGTGACCAAAGTCATATGTCTTTGCAGCAAAGACAGAAATTGTAGCAGCGTTTGTATCGCGTTTCAGGCCCGGATGCGCAAAAATTTGCGAAGTGTCGATCCCGGTCGGGGGTTTGAGAACCCAAAAATGGGCCGGGGGCAGGTCTATGGGGGAAATTTTCTCGCCAATTCCCTCTACCCATGCGTTGTGGCCACGCAGGAAAAAGGGCACATCGGCACCCAGTTGCAAACCCAGCTTTTCGAGCGTGGGCAGGTCCAATTTCAAATTCCAAAGGCGGTTGAGGGCCAGCAGGCAGGTGGCCGCATCCGACGAACCACCACCCATGCCAGCTTGGGCGGGAATCTGCTTGTTGACCGTGATGTGCACACCTTCAGTGCAGCCGGTGTGTTTTTGCAACAGGTGCGCAGCCCGGGTGATCAAGTCTTGTGCAGGCAGTGCCACCGTCAAGTCTTCTCGGCTGACGGCCGCTGCAGGCCGTTTGTCGAAGTGCAAGGTGTCGCACCAGTCGATCAGCATGTACACGGATTGCAGCAAATGGTAGCCATCGGGACGACGGCCGGTGATGTGCAAAAACAGGTTCAGCTTGGCTGGGGCGGGTACGTCATACAGCGATTTCATGGTCGGATTATCGCCATGTGTCTTGTTCGTGGGTGATGCGCTGCATGGCGGCAGCGACTCAGCGGTCCAGCACGATGCGCAACACGGCTTTTGGTGCGGGCAAGCGGCGTTCTGCGGTGATGCGGCCTTGCGCATGCGATGTGAGATCGGCTTGCCAGCCAGGCGCATCAGCGGGGCGGCCAGCCAGCCATTCAAACAAGGCGTTGATGGGCAATGCAGTGCCTGTCAGCCGTGTGGTCAAGCTGGCCAGGTCGGGGCTTTGCAGTTGTTGTTGGCCTTGGTCCAGTCGGGCCCGCTCAGGTGTCCATTCGAGGCGAGCCAAAGTGGTGCCGATGGGGCTGAACAAGTGCATCTCGCCCGTTTGTGCGGAGCCTTGCAGTTCAAAACTGGCGCTCATGGACTCTGTGGGCTCGTTGAACACCTGAATGGCCAGCCGACCCGACCAATACGCGCTGGGGTCGGCGACGGGCATGCGGTTTGTGGCGCAACCGGTTGCGAGCAAGACCAGCGCGACAGTGCCCGTCAGGTATGCGGCTCTAAGGCGGGTCATGCCGCCCATGCAGGCCTGCGTCCAGCCGGCACTCAGATTCATGGTTTGAAATCGAAGCGTTGCAGAGTTTCGCGCAAGGTCTCGTTGTCGGCCTTGAGCATCAGGCCTTCGCGCCAGATGGTGGCGGCTTGTTCGCGTTGGCCCATGACCCAAAGCACCTCGCCCAAGTGGGCCGCAATTTCTGCGTCAGGGCGGGCCCGGTAAGCGGCTTGCAAAATTTGAAGGGCTTCGGCATGTTGCCCCTGACGAAAAGTGACCCAGCCCAAGCTGTCCTGAATGTAGGCGTCTTGTGGGGCCAGTTTCAGAGCTTGAGCGATCAATTGCCGGGCTTCTTCTAGCCGCGTGTTGCGGTCTGCCAATGAGTAGCCCAGCGCGTTGAACGCATGGGCATCTTCAGGCTTGCGCCGCATGATCTCACGCAACAAGCTTTCCATTTCGTCAAAACGCTTGAGCTTCTCAGTGACCATGGCCAACTCTGACATCAGCTCGATGCTTTGGGGTTGGGCTTCCAGGGCTTTTTTGACCAGGGCATACGCGTCGCTGACTTGCTTGTTCTCGCGCAGCCACATCGACTCGACCAGTGTTTTGCGGGTTGCTTGCTCCGCATTGCTTGTTTGAATTTGGGCCAAGACCTGCCGGGCTTCGGCGGTGCGGCCTTGTTGGGTCAGCAAGTCGGCTTGGCGACTTGCCAACTTGATGGGGTCTGCCTGCACGGGGACTTGGGCCAACCATTGCTCGGCTTGCGCCCATTGCCCTTGACGCTGTGCCATCTGAGCCAGGCTCATCAGGGACTCGGCCAATTTGTTTTGTTGGGCGGGGTCAGGTTTGGGCGTGGCCAGTTCAACGTGCCGGCGCAGTTTCTTTTCGGCTTCTTTGAAGTCTCCTGTTTCTTGCAAGAGCAAGCCATGTACCAACCAGCCATCTGCAAATTCGGGGTGATCGGCGTTCAACCGGGCCAGCTGCAGCAAGGCTGGTGTCTGTTGGTTTTGACCGATCAGGTGGCGTGCATAACCCAGCCGAAGCTCGGCTTGCACATCGGCTTGCATGGCTTTTTCCAGCAAGGGGGCCATGTCGTCCGGTGCGGCACCCGCCAGGCTCAGCGCGAGAATCAGCGGGCCGGGTGCGCTTGGGTCAGCAGCGTGGCCTTGTTTCGAGGCCTCGACCGCCAACGCCAGTTGGCCTGCTTCGCGTCGCATGCGGCCCACCGTGGTCCAGGCGGTGGCAGCCGTGGCACTTTGCTTCAGGACGGAAGCCAGGGCTTTTTCGACCGTGTCGGCCGCTATTTTTTTGTCGGGCACTCTGGCGAAGACCCGGGGCACCGAGACGATGGCGGCGTTTTGCTCGGAAGGGGGTAAATCCTGCAGCGACACACTCAGAGCTTGGCCCGCAGCATCAACTCGGTTAAGGGCCAGCAAAATTTGCAACAGGTAGC
Source organism: uncultured Limnohabitans sp. (assembly GCF_937889215.1). Taxonomy (GTDB): domain Bacteria; phylum Pseudomonadota; class Gammaproteobacteria; order Burkholderiales; family Burkholderiaceae_C; genus Limnohabitans_A. The sequence continues at coordinate 2,330 of NZ_CALBEX010000099.1, read as the reverse complement.
GGTTGGCTTCGGTGGCTTGCGGAATGGCTTTTTTCCAGGCCTGCGCTGCTTGCAGGGCGGCATCTCCCGAGCGTGACTGAAGGGCAACGTCGACGGCCCGCTGGAAAAGTGTCGGGTCGTTGGTCTCTCGGGCAGCCGCCAAAATCAGGGAAAAACCGCTGCCAGCAGAGCCATTGCGCACGTTGAGTTCGCCCAGCAGCACCTGGTAAAACAGGGCGGCATCCATCGCGGATTTTTGGGTAGAAGGCGGCTCGGGTGCGGCAGGCGCCGGGGTCGCCGATTGGGCCCATGCACTCAAAACACACGAGGAGATGACGGCAATTCGCAACCAGAATTTCATGGCTTCATCATAATCCAGCCCACCGCATGCGTGTGCAGTGCGGCCCAAGTCCCTTTTTGTCCAAGAAGCTATGCCCGAACTCCCCGAAGTCGAAGTGACCCGCCGCAGTTTTGCCGATCGCATTGCCTCGGCTCAAATTTTGGCTTTGCGCATGGGCAAACCACTGCGCTGGCCTTTGGGTGTGCTGCCCCAAAGTCTGGTGGGGCGGTATATTTTTGGCGTGCGCAGACGGGGCAAATACCTGCTGCTGGACTTGGACCAAGGTTTGCTCTTGCTGCACTTGGGCATGTCTGGCAGTTTGAATTTTTCGCCCACACAGCCCGATCCTGGGCCTCATGATCACATGGATTTGGTGTGCGATCGGGGCGTGCTCCGGCTGCATGACCCTCGCCGCTTTGGCGCGGTGGTTTGGGCACCCTCAGAGGATTCGCCTCAAGCTCAAAAGTTGCTGGGGCGACTGGGTGTGGAGCCCCTTGATGGCCAATTTGATGTGGCCACATTTGCACAGGCACTGAAAAAACGCCAATCGCCCATCAAGCAGGTGTTGCTGGCGGGTGATGTGGTGGTCGGCGTAGGCAACATTTACGCATCTGAAACTTTGTTTCTCGCGGGCATTCGGCCGACCACCAGGGCTTCTCGTTTGACGGGGCCTCGCGTGGCGCGTTTGCATGCGGCCATCGTTCAGGTGCTCAACCGGGCGGTGGCGCAAGGCGGTAGTTCGCTCAAAGATTTTGTCAACGCCGAAGGTCGCACGGGCTATTTTCAATTGGAAGCTGCGGTTTATGGCCGGGCCGGTGAGCCTTGCCGGGTTTGTGCAAGCCCGATCAAGTCAATGGTGCAGGGGCAGCGCACCACTTTTTATTGCACGCAGTGCCAGAAACCATGACCTCTTTGCCCGAAGGATTTGCCCGCAGCATGGTCGATTGGCAGCGCCTGCATGGCCGCCAAAGCTTGCCTTGGCAAAACACGCAGGACCCTTACCGCGTTTGGTTGTCTGAGATCATGCTGCAGCAAACGCAGGTGAGCACGGTGCTCGATTACTTTCCCCGGTTTTTGGCCCGATGCCCCGATGTGGCATCTTTGGCGGCCGCGCCACAAGACGATGTGCTGGCGCTGTGGAGTGGCCTGGGCTATTACAGCCGTGCGCGCAATCTGCACCGATGCGCTCAAGAAGTGATGGCGCGTTTTGGCGGGGCCTTTCCGCGGCGTGCTGAAGACCTGCAAACCCTGCCCGGCATTGGCCGCTCGACCGCTGCGGCCATTGCGGCGTTTTGCTTTCAGGAGCGTGCGGCCATTCTTGACGGCAATGTCAAGCGCGTGCTGACCCGTGTGCTGGGCTATGGTGAGGATTTGGCAGTGGCCAAAAACGAAAAGGCTTTGTGGGCCTTGGCGCAAGACCTGTTGCCCACGCAGGCCGCTGACATGCCGCGCTACACCCAAGCCCTGATGGATTTGGGGGCCACGGTGTGTTTGCCGCGCAAAACGCAGTGCGATGGGTGTCCAGTCAGTGGTGTGTGCCAAGCCAAAGGGAAGGGCACGCCCTTGGCCTATCCCGTCAAAACCCGCAAACTTAAGCGCAGCAGTGCCACGCTTTGGTTGCTCTGGGCGGTCAATGCGCAAGGCCAAGTGTGGCTTCAAAAACGCCCCGATCGGGGCATTTGGGCGGGCTTGTTCAGTTTGCCAGTGTTTGATTCGGAATTGGACTTGTTGGCCGCCTGGCCGCAAGGTGCGCAGGCGCAATACATCGCGCCGTGGAAGCATGTGCTCACGCACCGCGACCTGCACTTGCACCCGGTGCGGATGATGGGCCGCGCCGCCCAAGCGCCAGCCTGTGAAGGTCAATGGATCGATGCCGGTGCTTGGCCCGACATGGGCCTGCCTGCACCGATACGGGTTTTGTTGACGTCGGGGTGAGCAGCCTTGGGCCTGCGTTCAGCGCAGCGCGACGCGCCAAGCGGCTAAGCGGCTAAGCGGCTAAGCGGCTAAGCGG
>NZ_CALBEX010000098.1 GCF_937889215.1 uncultured Limnohabitans sp. | reverse complement strand
AGAGATGAAGATGGCAGGCACCAAGTAAGCCGCGATCAGCACGCAGTACTGAGCCACTTGGGTGTAGGTGATGCCCTTCATGCCGCCGAACACCGCGTAAGCAAACACAATGGCCATGCCAATGTAGATGCCCTGTTCGCTGGTCACGCCCAAGAAACGCGCGAAGGTCACGCCCACACCGGTCATTTGGCCAATGATGTAAGTCAGCGAAGCGATCAACAAGCACAACACGGCCACGTTACGGGCTGACTTCGAGTAGAAGCGGTCGCCAATGAACTCGGGCACGGTGAACTTGCCGAACTTGCGCAGGTAGGGCGCCAGCAACATGGCCAGCAACACGTAACCGCCGGTCCAGCCCATCAGGAACACGGAACCGCCGTAGCCCATGTTGGAGATCAGGCCAGCCATGGAGATGAAGGACGCAGCCGACATCCAGTCAGCGGCTGTGGCCATACCGTTGGTGATGGGGTGGACACCGCCGCCCGCAACGTAAAACTCGGACGTGCTGCCCGCGCGTGCCCAGAAGGCGATGCCGAGGTAGAGCGCAAAGCTCAAACCCACGAACAAATAAATGGTGGTTTGGAGTTCCATGTGGGTCTTCCTTTTAGTCTTCTTGCATGCCGAATTGACGGTCAATCTCGCCCATCTTCTTGGCGTACCAGAAGATCAAAACGATAAAGATGTAAATCGAGCCTTGTTGAGCAAACCAGAAGCCCAGGGGGTAACCGCCCAGGTGGATGCTGTTGAGTGCGGGTGCGAGCAGGATGCCTGCGACGTACGAGCACAGGAACCAAACGACCAAAACTTTGGTCAACAGGCCCAGCGTCGCCGACCAGTAGGCCTTTGCGTTGCTATCAGTTGTCATGAAAGTCATCTCCTAATGTGATGCTTATGTGATTTCAGCGGAATCAACCGCCACGTTTTTGCTTGTCTCAAATGCAGGATTCAAGACGGCACAGGCCGCACTGTGTCGGTGCTTCCTTACAGAATTATTGCAACAGCACCTGAAGTGGCTCAAAACAAGGGTAAGTCCCAACAGGCTTGCGGGAATTAAGGGTAAACACTGAGGCCAAGGGCCTGCATTTTGTCCCTAAGCTCTGTCATGTCTGAACCGACCCCACGCTCTCGCGCTCTGAAAAAACGCCAACGTCGCCTGCAAGCGGTGTTGCTGAGCGTTTGGCTGGCGGCGAGTTTCGGTCCCTCCTTCTTTGCACGCGATCTGACTTTTGAAGTTTGGGGCGCACCCTTTCATTTTTGGATGGCTGCGCAGGGCTCTGTCCTGATCTTCATGGCCATCGTGGCCATTTACGCAGGGCTCATGAACCGCTGGGAAGCCCAGGATGCGCAGGCCTCTCCCCCGGTGGCGTGATGCTTCAGCGCCGACCACCTGGCTTGCACTGCGCCGGCGCCTGCCAGTCGGGGCCATCAAACCAGGCATCGCCCTGCAAATAAGCGCGCAACATGGGCAAAGCGTCTTGCCCCCAAAACAGTCGGCCATCCACCACCCAAGTGGGCACCCCAAACACGCCCAATGCGATGGCTTCTGCGCTGTGCGCCTGCAAGGCCTGCTTCACGCTGGGCGCGCTCGCGTCTTGCGCGGGGTTCAAGTTGGCGGCCAGCTCGGGAAGACGCTCGGCGTCTGCGGCGTCCTGGCCCGTGCACCAAACATGACGGAATATTTTTTCGCACACATAGCGGCTAGGCTGCCCCTGCGCCCCGCATGCGATGGCCAAACGCAGCAAACCCAGCGGATTGAAGGGGTGCATGGCAGGCAACTGCAAGGCCGTGCCTTGCTGGCGCGCCAGCCACAGCACCTGTCGGTAAGTCCAATCCCGTTTGCTGGGCATTTCGGCCGGGCCCAATTGCCCATGGTGTTTGAGCATGGCGGCAAACAGCACCGGCTTGTGCACCACCCGGTGGCTGATGCCTTGCAGCGCCTGCGGCAGTGCGTCAAAACCCAGCCAGGCATACGGCGAGATGAAATCAAAATAAAAATGAATGGTTTTCATGGGGGTTTGTCATGGCTGCGGTTCGCAATATTGCACAGTCTATAGGGTCATCACCGACTTGCAAAAAGCCGCTTTTCCTTAAAATACATTTGTCCCAATGCGCATCTGCGCAGGCCTGCCATCCCGAGGGCAGGCACCCCAAACCGACCAGGAGAGACCATGTACAAGCACATCATCTTGGCCTATGACGGCTCGGACAGCGGGCAAAAAGCCTTGCTGGAATTGAAAGAATTGGCCCACTGGGGTCAACCCCGACTGACCTTGGTGGCCGTGGCGCCCAACCCTTTAGACGTCGGCTCCATGGAAATGGGCTACTACACATCGGCCAACAATGCCCCGCTGGAGGCGCAGCTCAAAGAGCAGCTCAACCAAGGGGTGCAGACCCTGCAAGCCATGGGTTTTGCCGTGCAAGGCGAAGTGCTCCAAGGCGAGGTGATCCGCGAACTGTCTGAGTTTGCCAACCGTGCCGGGGCTGACTTGATTGTGGTGGGTCACCAACACGAAAAGAACTTGCTGCGCCGCTGGTGGAGTGGCTCTACCGCCAAATCCTTGGTGGAAGAATCGCCCTGCAACGTGCTGATCGTGGTCAAGCGCAGCCCAGATTGAGTGACTTGCCCGAGGATGCCACTGAGTGCCCGTGTTCAGTGACCGGGCACCTCAGAGAGTTGCTGTTGGATGCGCTGCCAAACTTGACGCTTGGCTTCATCGGGCATCCGGCTCCAAGCACCGATTTCCTCCAGGCTGCGCAAACAGCCTTCGCACACCGCCGCTTGCGGGTGCATCACACACACCGACATGCAAGGCGATGGCACATGGGGCAAAGCCTCGGCCAGGACGTCCGCCGCCCGCTGGGCCAGCACCTGAGCGCGCAGGTTCATCTGTCCGTCGCCCCTGTTGCGACCGGCATGGGCTGTGTTCCTGCGGGCAACACCTGGTTTTTCTGAAGGGTCATGCGGTGACTCGGTTTGTCCATTGAATCAAAGAAATACGAATTGTGCAGCCAACCCCTTAGCCCCGCAGCCAAGTGGGCCTTGTGGTCACGGCCCCAACCCCGAAACAAGGCTTTTTGGGACGCCTAGGGTTTATACCGCCGCCCACTTCCATTTGCACCAATATAATGTGCATGCCTTTTCAACGCCAGAACAAGGCTTAAGGGAGGCTTGCCTCCCTTTTTTTTCGCCGCAAACAGCGCACCATGGGCGCGGGTTTGGCGTATGCTACGCGCACACAAAAACGCGCCACCATGCCGCAACTCTCCGCTCAGACCCCCCCCTTGAAACAGGCGATGCCCTTTCAAAAAATGCCGCATTTGATGACCAAGCCGCTCGGGTTTTGCGCCAATTTCGGCTAATTTTCAGCACCATACGGCGGCATTTCCAGACCATGGAAAAGCAATCGGGCATCGGTGGAGCGCAAGTTTGGGCCTTGAGCCTGGTTGCCCAACACCCGGGCTTGGGCGTGACGCGACTGGCCGACTTGATGGACATCCATCAATCGACGACCAGCAACTTGGTCAAATCACTCATTAAAAGCGGTCTTTTGCACAGCGAAAAATCTGTGCACGATCGGCGCGTGGTGGAGTTGTATGTCCTGCCCGAAGGACTGAAGCTGCTCAAAAAAATACCGGGCCCGTTTGCAGGCGTCTTACCCCACGCCTTGCAGCGCATGGACGAAGCCACTTTGCTGCAACTCGAAGGCAATCTTGCGGGGCTGATCAACCGCCTTGAGGTTGATGAAAAAGCAGCCCAGACCCCCATCGCCATGATGTGAAACCGGGACCTGGCGGAGGTGTCGGGCCCCAAAACCCTCTGAGGCTGCCACCTTCGAGACAGGTGCATTGGGCGAAAGCATTTCCCCCAACTAGACCCATGCATTTGAACAAATGTAAAATACGTGATGGAGCAGGTGACCTCGTTGCCCAGTTCCCGCGCCACTTGCGAGCGCGCACTCGAATTTCCAATTGCATCGCGCACTGCCCCCTTGGGTAAGTTGGTGATTCGCCCCGCCTGACGCCCACGGCGCACTGGGCCACACACCGAGCGCAACCAACCGAAAGGTGAAGACCATGCGTTATTGGCAACGTATCTGGCAGTGGCTAAGCAGGCGCACCTCCGACGGGCAAGCACCGGACAGCACGGCGCTTGCCGCAATGCCGACAGCGCAGCCACCAAAGGCGCAGCCTGCCCCCCCGTTGGTGCCGTGTGTCAGCGTCATCATTCCGGCGCTGAACGAGCAAAAGCGCATCGCCGATGTGGTGCGCTACGCCCTCAGCGATTCGGCCACCGCCGAGGTGATCGTGGTTGACGACAGCTCTACCGACAACACCGTGACCCTGGCCCGCGAAGCCGGGGCCAGCGTGGTCACCAGCAGCTTGTTGGGCAAAGGGGCCTCCATGGCCGATGGTGCATTGCTGGCGCAAAGCGAGATCGTGGTCTACCTGGACGGCGATCTGAAGGGCTTGCGCAAGGGCATCATCAGCGACCTGGCACGCCCTTTGATCGCGAGTCAGGCCGAATTTGTGAAAGCGCGTTTTGGCCGAGGGGGTGGGCGTGTGACCGAGCTGACGGCCAAGCCCATGCTGAAGGTGTTTTTCCCTGAAATTGCCCATTTCAGCCAACCCTTGGGCGGCATCATTGGGGCCCGCAAAACGCTGCTGCAACAGCTCACTTTCGAAGACGGCTATGGCGTGGACGTCGGTCTGTTGATCGATGCCTGGCGTGCCAACGCCAAGTTGGCCGAAGTGGACATTGGCCACTTGGAGCACAACAGCCAACCCTTGCTGGACCTGACATCCATGGCGAATGAAATTTCAAGGGTCATCTACAGCCGCGCCAGGGAATCAGGGCGCTTGCATGTTGAGCAAATCACGGCCATGTACGAAAGCCAACGCCAAGCCACGGCGTCGTGGGATTACGCGATCACACGCCAGAAAAATCGCCAGAAATTGCTGCTGCTGGACATGGACGGCACCGTGACCACCAGCCGCTTTGCCACCTTGTTGGCGCAAGCCACCGGTCAGGTCGACGAGTTGAACAAACACCTGGACGGGAGCAACCCCGATGTGCTGACGCGCAGCGCCAGCATTGCGCAGATCTTTCGCTTTGTGCACCGTCAAAAGTTTGAATCGGTGGCCAAAGCCATGCCGATTCGGCCAGGCGTGATCGAATGCGTCAAGGCCTTCAAACGGGCAGGCTTCATGGTGGGCGTGGTGTCAGACAGTTACTTTGTGGCCGCCGAAATCCTCAGGAAACGCATCTTTGCCGATTTTGCGCTGGCGCACACGGTGCAGTTTCAAGGCGATGTGTGCACAGGTGAACTCAGCATCAACAGCGCGTTCATGGCCGATTCCGATACCCAAGCAGCGGCCACGCAGAGCACCATCTCCAAGCAGCATGTGGTGCGGCAATTCAGACACCCCGACATTCAACCCCGGTTCGAAGACATCTGGGCGGTCGGCGACAACGAAAACGACATTGAGATGCTGCGCCTGGCCGACAAGGCTTGGATGATCGAGCCCAAGTCGCCGCGCATGTTGAACCTGGAGGGCGTGGTGCAGATGGCCCACTTCGACGAACTCACGGCGGCACTGGCGGCCACACTGACCGATGCGGGATTGGAAGCGGCACCAACACCCGCGCCAACCGCTTCACCAACAACGCCGTCTGGTTCCACTGCCAGGCTTTAAGCTGCGGGCCAAAAGATGGCCTGCAACGCCCTCAACCCGCCCGCTTGTTCAACAAGGCCTTGGCCACGTTCGAGTTGGGTTTGCGGCCCAAAAAGTCGCTGATGAAAGCGCCCGCATCCACCAACTTGTCCAGGTCAATACCCGTTCCAATGCCCATGCCGTGCAGCATGTACACCACGTCTTCGGTGGCCACATTGCCCGTGGCGCCCTTGGCATAAGGGCAACCGCCCAGACCCGCCACCGACGACTGAAAGTTCCACACGCCCATTTGCAGCGCCGCCAGCGTGTTGGCCAGTGCCTGGCCATAGGTGTCGTGAAAGTGGCCACAGATGTGGGCGATGTCGAAGTGCTGCAGCGTGGCTTCAATGGCTTTTTGCACCTTGAGCGGTGTGCCCGTGCCAATGGTGTCGGCCACGTCCACACGCTGCACACCGATCTGCTTCATCAGACCTGCCAAGTGGGCCACGCTGACCGGTGAGACTTCGCCTTCGTAAGGGCAGCCCACGGTGCAGCTCATGGCCCCGCGCACGGCAATGCCCGCCGCCAACGCCGCTTGCACCACGGGCGCAAAGCGTTCCATGCTTTCTTCGATGGAGCAGTTGATGTTTTTCTGGCTGAAGGCCTGGCTGGCGGCACCAAAAACCACGATCTCGTCGGGCTTCGAAGCCACCGCCGCCTGAAAGCCCACCATGTTGGGTGTGAGCACCGAGTAGCGCACACCCGCTTGGCGCGTGATGCCCGCCATCACGACCGCGTTGTCGGCCATCTGCGGCACCCACTTCGGAGAAACAAAACTGGTGACCTCGATCTCGGTGAGGCCCGCAGCCTGCAGGCGGTGCACCAGACCGATTTTGACCTCGGCCGGAACCGGTTGCTTTTCGTTTTGTAAACCGTCGCGGGGGCCGACGTCGATGAGTTGAACGCGTGAAGGTAGGGTCATGAGATTCTCTGGATGTTCAATAACCGCGCTGGTGGTCCACCACGCCACGGATGGGCTCACCGCGCTGCAGCGCCTGCATTTTGCCCACGATTTGCGCGATGCTTTCTTCGCGCAGGGTACGAGCCGAGGTGTGTGGCGTGACGGTGATTTTCGGCTGTTGCCAGAACACATGGTCGGCGGGCAGTGGCTCGGTGCGGAACACGTCCAGCGTGGCCCCAGCCAAGTGGCCGCTGGCGATGAGCGCCAAGAGGTCTTCGTCCACCAAATGCTTGCCACGGGCCACGTTGATGACGTAGCCGCCCGGCTGCAATTGCGAAAGCGTGCCTTTGTTCAGGATGTTTTCGGTCTCAGCCGTGAGCGGCATCAGGTTGACCAGCACGCGCGTGGCGGCCAGAAATTCGGGCAAAGCCTGCGCCCCGCTGAAGCAGCGGATGCCAGGCAGGTCTTTGGGGCTGCGGCTGTAGCCGTTGACGGGAAAGTCAAACACCTGCAGCGCTTTGGCCACGCGTTCGCCCAGCACACCCAGGCCCATCACACCCACCGCAAAGTCGGCGCGGCTGCGGGGTTTGCGGTACGACCATTTGCCCAATTGGGTGTCGGCGTCATAGCCGTCGAACTCACGGAAATACCGGATCACCGCATGGCACACGTATTCGGCCATTTGCACCGACATGCCCGCATCGTCCAGCCGCACCACCTTCAGCGCTGGCGGCAGTTTCAGCTGCAGCAAAGCATCCACACCTGCGCCGATGTTGAACAGGGTTTGCAAACCCGGCTGCTCATCGATGAACTGCTGGGGCGGTGCCCAGACGATGGCGTGGTCTGCGGGTGGTGCGCCGGGGGTCCAGGCGGACACGGTGGCCCCTGGGAAGGCTTGCTGCAAGCCCTGCACCCAGGGTGCGGGGTCGAGCTTGTCAAAGCAGATAGTGATGTTCATGGTTCGATTTTGTTAGCCCAGCTTGAGCAGCTCTGCCCCGTCGGCGACTTGGTCGCCGGGGGCATAGAGCAGCTCGGCCACCACGCCGTCTTTGGGTGCGCTGATGGTGTGCTCCATTTTCATGGCTTCCATCACGGCCAGGGGCTGACCGGCTTTGACCTTGTCGCCCGCCTTGACCGCAAACGACACCACCTTCCCGGGCATGGGGGCTGTGAGGCGCCCGCCTTCCTGCGCGGCTTCGCCAGCGTGGGCCAGCGGGTCGAGCACGGTGATGCGGGTCGCGCCTTGCGGCGTGAAAATGTGCGCGGTTTCGCCTTGCCAGTTGAGTTGGCTGAAGCATCGTGGGGCGCTGCCCCACTGCACCCACAGGCCTGCGCCATGGGCGGCATATGTCAACACACCAGAGATGGCGTCATCGCCCTCCAGCGAGAGACTCAGAGCGCCGTCGTGCAAATAGTTCAGACGAGCTGAGCGCGGCTGGTCTTGCCACGCAAATTCAAAGCGACGCTGCGCCAGGCCGTGCGACTGCCAACCATCGCGGCGGCTGAAGGGGTCTGCGCCTTGAAGGGCTTTTTCAGCGTGCAGGGTGTGGGCCACCACGGCCGCCACGGCTGCGGCTAAGCCCACGGCTTCTTGTTTGAACAGCACAGCGGCTTCACGCTGGATCAGAGCGGTGTCGAGTTTGGCCGTGGCAAAGGCCTCGCTGCGCACCACATGGCGCAAGAACTGCACATTGGTGTTCAGTCCCACGATGTGGGTTTGCGCCAGCGCCGTGTCCAAACGCGCCAACGCTTGCTCGCGGGTGTCGCCGTGCACGATGAGCTTGGCGACCATCGAATCGTAAAACGGGCTGATGGTGTCGCCCTCGCGCACGCCATCGTCCACGCGGATGGTGCCACGCTCGAAGCTGGTCGCTTGAGGCTTGCGGTACACCTGCAGCGTACCGGTGGCGGGCAAAAAGTTGTTGTCGGGGTTTTCGGCGCAGATGCGCGCCTCGATGGCATGGCCCTGGATCCGCAACTGGTCTTGGCGCAAGGGCAGCGGCTCGCCACTGGCCACGCGCAACTGCCACTCGACCAGATCGAGGCCAGTGATGGCTTCGGTCACGGGGTGCTCCACCTGCAAGCGGGTGTTCATTTCCATGAAGAAGAACTTCATGGATTCGGGTTGGTCATACGCCGTTTGCTCGACGATGAATTCCACCGTGCCTGCGCCCACATAGTTCACCGCTTTAGCGGCGGCCACTGCGGCCGCGCCCATTTGCGCACGCAATGCCTCAGTCATGCCGGGGGCTGGGGCTTCTTCCAGCACCTTTTGGTGGCGGCGCTGCACCGAGCAGTCGCGCTCAAACAGGTAAACGCAGTTACCTTGGGTGTCACCAAACACCTGGATCTCGATGTGGCGTGGGCGTTGCACGTACTTTTCGATCAGCACCGCATCGCTGCCAAAGCTGTTGATGGCTTCACGTTTGCAACTGGCGAGAGCCGCTGCAAAGTCTTCGGACTTTTCGACCACGCGCATGCCCTTGCCACCACCACCGGCGCTGGCTTTGATGAGGGCGGGGTAACCGATGCAGTCGGCTTCGGCTTGCAGCAGCGCCGGGTCTTGGTCAGCGCCGTGGTAGCCGGGCACGAGGGGCACACCGGCGGCTTCCATCAAGCGCTTGGATTCGGCCTTGAGGCCCATCGCCAAAATCGCCGAGGCAGGCGGGCCGATGAACACCAGACCGGCTGCGGCGCAGGCCTTGGCAAAGTTTTCGTTCTCGCTCAAAAAACCGTAGCCGGGGTGCACGGCCTCAGCGCCCATGTCTTTGGCCGCTTGCAAAATCCGCTCCCAGCGCAGGTAGCTGTCTTTGGGGGCTGAGCCGCCCACATGCACAGCCTCGTCACACGCTTGCACATGCTTGGCTCCGGCGTCGGCGTCTGAATAAACAGCCACGGTCTGGATGCCCATGCGACGCGCAGTATCGGCCACTCGGCAGGCGATTTCGCCACGGTTGGCGATCAGGATTTTTTTGAACATGTTTTTTCCTCAAACCAACCAGTTGGGTTTTCGTTTTTGCAAGAAGGACTGCACGCCCTCCTTGCCTTCGCTGCTGGCGCGGATGTCGGCGATGCCCGCCACCGTTTGCGCCACCAGCGCGTCGTTGATCTCGCGTTCGGCCACGTCTTGCACCAGCTTTTTGCAAGCACGCACGGCGTTGGGGCTGGCGTTGACCAGCGCTTGGGTCAGCTCGGTCACTTTGGCGTCCAAGCCCTCTGCGCTTGTCACCTCATGGACCAAGCCCACGCGGTGCGCTTCCTGCGCCGTGAAACGCTCGGCCGTCAAAAAGTAACGGTGCGCCGCACGCGTGCCCATGGCTCGGATCACATAGGGGCTGATGGTCGCGGGGATCAGGCCGCGCTTGGCCTCGCTCAGGCAGTAATGCGCCGTGTCCACGCTGACAGCCATGTCGCAGGCTG
>NZ_CALBEX010000097.1 GCF_937889215.1 uncultured Limnohabitans sp. | reverse complement strand
GCAAATTTATCAGGTTGGTGTTCGTTTTCCGCAAAGTACATCAAGCTGGACGAAATCAAAATCGCAATCAACAGATGTAGAGCGTGGCAAAAAAGGACCGGGCTTCTGCGCGGATCGCTGAAAACAGATCTTCAATGGCCGAGCTGTAGTGCGAAAGCTTGAGAACACGGATCAGCCGCAAGGTACGCAGTACGCGCATGTCCAGTCCGGGCACGATCCACTGAAGGTAAAACGGGGCCGTGGCAAAAAAGTCCACCAAACCATGGAACCCGAAAGCATATTCACGCCGGCCGCGACCAGCCCCGCCTGAGGCATCGGGGTAGCGCGCACCACTGGCCCATACGCGCAGCACGTATTCAACGGAAAACAAGACCAAGCTGATCTCTTCAAACACTTCAAAAAATACCGCATACGCCGCCTGCAGGCTGGCCACAGACTCCAGCACCACGGCCAAAATATTGAGCAAAACCAAAACCGTGATGAAACGATCGCACCACAAACTGGCCAGGTCGTTTTCATCACCTTTGTCGAGAATTTGCAGGGTACGAAGGCGTAAGGCTTGGTAGGTCACAGGAATGGCAGCTTTGTGAAGACAATTAAATTAGGCGACACAACCTGCAAAAATGAAATAACAATTCATCAATTCAGCCCAGTAACGCTGCTGAATTCGGCTTACTTACAACACATTGATACGCGCTGCAGAGGGTTGGGTGGGCTACCAGCCGTGCAGACTGCAGACGGATTTTGGGGCTCAGTGCGCCCTGCGCACCAAGCGCCCCCAGACCCGCCCTGCCCACAAGCCCAGATCATCGAGGTAGGTGAACACCACCGGCACTACCAACAAGCTGAGCACGGTACTGGTGAGCAAACCGCCGATCACGGCAATCGCCATGGGCGAGCGGAAACTCGCGTCCGCTGCGCCCCAGCCCACGGCAATGGGCAGCATGCCCGCACCCATGGCAATGGTGGTCATGACGATGGGCCGGGCGCGTTTGTGGCACGCGTCCAGCATCGCGTCCCAGCGGCTCATGCCAGGCACGGCGGGGCGATCGCCCTCTGCGGGTTTGCCGCGCCGCGCTTCAATGGCGTACTCCACCAGCAAGATCGAGTTCTTGGTCGCGATGCCCATGAGCATGATCAGGCCAATCAGCGAGGGCATCGAGAAGCTCTTTTGTGCAATCAGCAAGCCCACAAACGCGCCGCCCAGCGACAGCGGCAGCGCCGCCAAAATCGTGATGGGGTGCAAGAAGCCTTTGAACAGCAGCACCAGCACGATGTAGATGCACAGCACGCCGATCATCATGGCCAGGCCAAAGCTGGCAAAGAGTTCGCCCATGACTTCGGCGTCACCCACTTCCACGATCTTCACACCCGGCGGCAGGCTTTGCAGCGCGGGCAACTTTTGCACCGCCGCTGTCACGTCGCCCAGCGGCATGCCCGACAACTCGATCTCGAAGTTGATGTTGCGCTGGCGGTCGTAGCGGTCAATCACCGCCGGGCCGCCCGCCACCTCGATGCTGGCCACTTGACCCAGCATGACGGGACCACGGCTGCCGGGCACCATCAGGCGCTCGAGCGTGGCCAGGTCTTGCCGAGACTCGTCGCCCAACTTCACGACGATGGGCACTTGGCGCTCCGATAAATTGAGCTTGGGCAATGCCTGGTCGTAATCGCCCAGCGTGGCCACGCGCAAGGTGTCGCTGATGGCGGCGCTGGTCACGCCCAAATCGGCGGCCCTGGCAAAGTCGGGGCGCACCGCGATCTCGGGGCGCACCAAGCTGGCGGTGGACGCAATGGAACCCAGGCCTGAAATGGTGCGCAGGTCACGCTCCACAGCCATGGCCGCGGTTTGCAGGGCCTGCGGGTCTTCGCCTGTGAGCACCAGCACGTATTTCTCGCCCGAGCCGCCCAGACCCACCTTGGTGCGCACGCCGGGCAGTTGCTGCAAGGCGACCCGGATGTCGTTTTCAATCGCCTGCTTGCGCGGGCGTGTGCCGCGCTCGGTCAGTTGAATGGTGAGTGTGGCCTTGCGCACTTCGGCCGCGCCGCCACCGGCAAACGGGTCAGAACCCGCGCTGCCGCCACCAATCGTGGTGTAGACGCTTTTCACGTTGTCCACGGTCATCAAGAGCGTTCGGGCGTATTCGGCGCTGGCCTGGGTTTGCGCCAAGGTCGATCCAGGTGGCAGCTCCACATAAACCTGTGTTTGCGAGTTGTCGTCCGGCGGAATGAAGCCCTTGGGCAAGAGCGGCACCAGCATGATGGAGCCGATGAAAAACAGCGTGGCCAGCACCATGGTGACCAGGCGGTGCCGCATGCACCAAGTGGCCCAGAGCATGTAGCGCTTGAGCCAGCCCGGCTCGTGCGCGGCCGTGACGATGGGCTTCAAGATGTACGCCGCCATCATGGGCGTGAGCACCCGCGCCACCACCAGCGAGGCGAACACCGCGAGCGACGCCGTCCAGCCAAACTGCTTGAAGAACTTGCCCGCAATGCCGCTCATGAAAGCTGTGGGCAAAAACACCGCGATCAAGGTGAAGGTGGTGGCGATCACGGCCAGACCGATCTCGTCGGCCGCTTCCATCGCCGCCTGATACGGCGACTTGCCCATGCGCAAATGGCGCACGATGTTTTCCACCTCGACAATCGCGTCGTCCACCAGCACACCGATCACCAAGGACAGCGCCAGCAAAGTCACCACGTTGATGGAAAAGCCCAAGTACGCCATGCCAATGAAGGCCGGGATGACGGACAGCGGCAGCGCCACCGCCGACACAAACGTCGCCCGCCAGTCGCGCAAAAACAGCCACACCACCAGCACCGCCAAAATCGCGCCTTCGTACAACAGCACGAGTGAGCCGTTGTATTCCTCTTCCACCGGGGTCACAAAGTCAAAGGCCTCGGTGATCTCGATGTCGGGGT
Organism: uncultured Limnohabitans sp.; assembly: GCF_937889215.1. Taxonomy (GTDB): domain Bacteria; phylum Pseudomonadota; class Gammaproteobacteria; order Burkholderiales; family Burkholderiaceae_C; genus Limnohabitans_A. Next base: position 2,013 of record NZ_CALBEX010000097.1, on the reverse strand, counting down.
TTTGCAAACGGTAATCGGCCAGCGCCTGGCGCACCAAACGGCCCACGGCCACCTCGCTCTCGCCTTTGCTGCGCACCACTTCAAAGCCCACCACGGGCTTGCCATCCAGTGCGGCGGCAGATCGCGCATCGGCCAGGGTGTCGCTCACCGTGGCCACTTGGTCGAGGCGCACGCTGCCGCCCCGCGATGTGGCCAGCTCAATTTGGCCGACTTCTTGCGCCGTCTTGACGGTGGCCAAGGTGCGCACGGGCTGCTCGCCCGCGCCCAAGTCCATGCGCCCGCCCGAGCCTTCTTGCTGCACCTGCTTGAGCTGACGCGACACTTCGGCCGCCGTGATGCCCAAGGATTGCAATCGGTTCAGGTCGAGCGCCACACGCACTTCGCGCGTCACGCCACCCACGCGGTTCACGGCACCCACACCGCGCAGCGACAAGAGCTTGCGGGTGATGTCTTTGTCCACCAGCCAAGACAAGGCCTCGTCGTCCATGCGCGCCGAGCGCACGGTGTAGGCCAGCACGGGTGTGCCCGCCAGGTTGAGCTTTTGCACCACCGGGTCGCGCAGGTCACCGGGCAAATCGGCCCGCACCCCCTGGATGGCCGAGCGCACATCGTCCACCGCCTCCTGGCTGGGCTTTTCCATGCGGAACTCGGCCGTGATCGACACCACGCCGTCTTGCACTTTGGTGGTGATGTGCTTGAGACCCTGCAGCGGGGCCAGCGCGTTTTCGAGCTTGCGGGCCACATCGGTTTCGAGCTGCGAAGGCGCCACACCGGGCAGGCTGGCGGTCACCGAGATGGTGGGCACATCCAGATCGGGAAAGTTCTGCACCTTCATCGAGCCGAACGCGATCACCCCCGCCACCGTCAGCAGCACAAACAGCATGACGGCCGGAATCGGGTTGCGGATCGACCAGGAAGAGACGTTGAGCATGGCGTCCCTTTATTTGGTGGCAGGGACGGCGGGAGCAGCTGGAGAAGCGGATGCATCCACCACGCGCACCGTGTCGCCGTGGTTCAGGAATGCACCACCGCTGGCCACCACACGGGCATCGGCTTTGAGGCCACCGACCACCTCGACACGGTCACCGCTTTGGCGTCCGGTTTGCACCTTGAGCTGGCTGACTTTTTGGTCGGCCCCGACGGTGTACACATAACTGAAACCGTCGCGGACCACCACCGCCGTTTGCGGCACGGTGAGCGCTTGGCTTTGGCCTAGGGCGATCTCGCCTTGGGCGTACATGCCTGCGCGGGCGCTGCCGGTTTGCGCGGGCAAGTCGACATAGACCAAGGCGTTACGGGTTTGTGCATCGACCGAGGGCGCGACCATGCGCACTTTGCCCTGCAGCACCTGGCCGCTGGCGGCTTTGATTTGCACGGGCGCACCCACTTGGATGCGGCCAATTTCGGCAGCCGTCACTTCAGCCCGCCATTCGATGCGGCCCTGGCGAATCAAGCGGAACAACTCGGTGCCTGCGCCCACCACGCTGCCCACGGTGGCTTGGCGCGCCGAGATCACGCCCGCATCGGGTGCACGCACCTGGGTTTGCGCCAAGCGCACGTTTTGCAGCTGCACCATGGCGCGGGCGGACTGCACGCGGGCCACAGAAGAGGCCTCAGCTGCCACCGCCTGGCTCAGCTGCGCTGCACTGAAAAAGCCTTGCTGCTGCAGGCTGCGCGCGCGATCGGCCTGGGCTTTGGCCTCTTGGGCGCTGGCCGTAGCTTCCGCCAAGGCCGCTTCGGCCTGCGCCAACTCGGCGCGCAGGGTGTCGGCCTGCAAAATCGCCAACACATCGCCGCGCTTCACCCGGTCGCCCACGTTCACACGCACCTCGGTGATCTTCAGGCCATTGGCCTCGGCCCCGATGACGGCTTCTTGCCAGGCGGCCAGATTGCCGTTGGCGCTGATCTTTTGCACCAGGCTGGCAGTTTGGGGGGTGGTCACGGTCACCGTGAGGGAGGGTTTGGCGGCGCTGGGGGCGGCGGGTGCCTGGCCTTGTGCCTGGATGCTCACAG
>NZ_CALBEX010000096.1 GCF_937889215.1 uncultured Limnohabitans sp. | reverse complement strand
AGCAGTGAACGGGACCACGCTGCAGGATGAGCATGGCCCGAATGAAATCGGACAAACGAAACAAGGGGGGATTTGTAGGTCGGTGGCTTTGGCCACCGACATGTCGGTGGTGGACCGAAAACACGTCGGACCTGAAGGCCTGACCTACAAGAAAAGTTTCAAGCCTGCGGCGGCGCGCAGGGCTTGCCCCGCGTGCTGCGGGCGAGGTGGATGCCGAAAATCAATACCTGGATGGACATGGGGTGATAGTGGCCACTTAGGCCAAGTGTGTCAAGTTTGGCGGACTCAAGACACTGATTTGTGATAATCAACGCTCAGTTTTAAGCTACAAAATGTTAATATAAGTGGTTAAATTTAACACCCAACTCATACAAAACCATGAAAAAAATCACCGCCCTTTTGTTTGTCATCGCTTTGGCAGGCTGCGCATCGCCCACTGTTGTGGAAACCCGCAAAGCGGGTGACTCGTCGCTGTCGTGCGAACAGATCAAGACTGAAATAACCGAAGCCGAACGCTTTGAGCGTGAAGCGCGAAAAGAGCGGACAGTCACCGGTACAAACATTGCCGCTGCAATTCTCTTCTGGCCAGCCCTTTTGGGAACTTATTCCAATACTGAACAAGCCATCAACGCAGCACGCGAACGCAAAGAGAATCTGATCAAGTTGGCAGAAAAAACCAATTGCAAAAGGTAAAACAAAAAGGCAAGGCCATGATCCTCTGAAGCATCATCAACGCCAGCCAAGTCAAGCTTGGCTTGGTATGAATGGATCAGGCCACTGCCTTGCTGGCCTTCAATTGTGCAATCTCATCCAAATCCAAACCTAAACCCAACAACAACTCGTCGGTGTTTTCACCTTGCTGAGGCGGCTGAAGGCGCACGCCCAGGCGCTGGCCGTCCATGGTGAAGGGGAACAGCGCAGCGCGAGCGGTTTGGCCCGCTTTGGGGCCGTCGCTCAGGCGCACATCGGCCAAGCCGCCGGTGGCGATCAAATGCGGGTCATCAAACAGTTCTTCGGGTTTGACGATGGGCGCAAAGGGCAGGCCGGAGGCTTCAAAAATGCGGGTCAGCTCAGCGGCGCTGAAGGCTTGCAGGCGGCGGCGCAACTCCGGGATCAGCTCGGCGCGCAACGAGACGCGGGCGTTGTTGTCAAAGTAACGCGGGTCGGCTTTCAGGTCGGCAAAGCCCAGCACATCACAAAACACGGCCCATTGCGCGTCGCTCACGGCGGCCAAGAAAATTTGCTCGCCGTTTTTAACGGTGAACACGTCGTACACCGCCCAAGCCGAGATGCGGTTGGGCATGGGTTCGGCCGCTTGGCCGGTGATGGCGTACTGCAGCATGTGCTGGCCCACCAAAAAGACGTTGTTCTCGAACAGGGCCGATTGGATTTCTTGCCCGCACCCAGTGATGCCGCGCTGGATGAGTGCGCCCAGCACGCCAATCGCGCCAAACATGCCGCCCATGATGTCGTTCACGCTGGTGCCGGCGCGCAAGGGGTCGCCGGGGCGGCCCGTCATGTAGGCCAAGCCCCCCATCATTTGCACCACTTCGTCGAGCGCGGTGCGGTGGTCATAAGGCCCAGGCAAAAAGCCTTTGAGGCTGGCGTAAATGAGCTTGGGGTTGCTGGCCGACAAGCTGGCGTAGTCCAGCCCGTACTTGGCCATAGAGCCGGGCTTGAAGTTCTCGGCCACCACGTCGGCCGTGGCGCACAGGCGGCGCGCCACGGCAGCCCCTTCGGGGCTTTGCAGGTTGATCTGGATGCTTTTTTTGTTGCGGTTGAACATGGGGAAGAACCCCGCCCCTGAGCCGAGCAGATGCCGTGTGCGGTCGCCCTCGATGGGTTCGACCTTGATGACTTCGGCCCCCATGTCGGCCAGCACCATGCCGCAGGTGGGGCCCATGACCATGTGGGTGAACTCGACGACACGCAGGCCTGCGAGCGGGAGTGTTCGTGCGGGGGCGTTCATGCGCAGACTCAGCGGTAAAAGGCCTCGACCTGGCCTTTAATTTTGATCAGCAGGGGCTGGCCTTTGCGGTCCAGCGTTTTGCCTGCGGGCACACGCACCCAGCCTTCGCTGATGCAGTATTCCTCGACGTCGTTGCGGTCTTTGCCATTGAAGCGGATGCCAATGTCGTGCTCAAACACGGCGCGCACATGGTGCGGGCTGCGGGCGTCGATGGACAGGCGGTCGGGCAGCTCAGGGTGGGCAGCGGCGGAGGTGTCGGGGGTTTGGGCTTCGGTCATGGGATGTGCGTGGGAAAAATAAGGAACAAGGGCGATTCTCCCCGATTTGAGGGGGCAGTCGGTGGCAGAATCCTCGGTCCTTCCACGCAGGGCCTGTCCTGGCCTTTCGACACCTTTCCCCATGACCCTCTCTTCCTCCGGCACGCTTGGCATCGATTTCGGCACCTCCAATTCGGCCATGGCTTGGCTTGGCGCAGCGGGCGGCGCTCGCCTGATCGCGCTGGAAGGCGAGGCGCTGGCCATGCCCACTTCTGTGTTCTTCAACGCCGAAGACAGCAGCACGCACTTTGGGCGGGACGCCATTGGGCATTATTTGGAGGGCACCGAGGGGCGTTTGATGCGCTCACTCAAAAGCCTGCTGGGCAGCCCTTTGCTGCTGGAGACCACGCAAATCGGGCACCAGCAGATCAGTTTCCAGGACATCATCGGCACCTTTTTGGCCACCCTGCGCGAGCGCGCCACGCAGAGCCTGGGCACAGCCCCGCGGCGCGTGGTGATGGGCCGCCCGGTTCACTTTGTGGACGAAGACCCGGCGCGCGATGCCCAGGCCGAGGCCTCGCTGCGCCAAGCTGTGCAGGCCGTGGGGTTTGACGAGGTGTCGTTTCAGCTGGAGCCGATCGCCGCTGCGCTGGACTACGAACAACGCCTGACGAAAGAAAGCACCGTGCTGGTTGTGGACTTGGGGGGCGGCACGTCGGACTTCACCGTGGTGCGTCTGGGGCCAGACCGCAGACCACAAGCCGATCGCAGCGCCGACATTTTGGCGACCACGGGTGTGCACATTGGCGGCACCGACTACGACCGTCAACTGAACCTCGCGCAAGTCATGCCGCTGCTGGGCTACAAACACATCGGTCCCGAGCAGCGCGAAGTGCCCAGCCGCGTGTTTTTTGACTTGGCCACTTGGCACCTGATCCACTGGCAATACCAACCCAAAGCCATCGCTCACGCCAAAACGCTGCGCAGCAATTACAGCGACCCGCGTCTGCACGAGCGCCTGATGCGCGTGCTGACCGAGCGCCACGGCCACCTGATGGCGCACGAGGTGGAGCAGGCCAAGATCCGCTGCTCGGTGAGCCGGGCCGACACGGGCATTGCGCTGTCGTTGATCGAACGCGATTTGCAGGCCCGCTTGGGCGTGTCCGACATGCAGGCGCACTTGCACGACTTGTTGGTGCGCACCGTGGCCTGCGCACGCGAATGCGTGCAACGCGCCGGACTGACCGATGCGTCGCTGGACGCGATTTACCTGACGGGGGGCTCGTCTGCGCTTAGCACTTTTCAGACCGCCTTGCAGGCCGAGTTTGTGGGCGTGCCGCTGGTGGAAGGCGATTTGTTTGGCGGCGTGGCGCTGGGCCTGGCTTACAGCCGATAAGCCCAGCATCGGCTGCGCCGCTGCGCCAGTTGCCGCCTGGCCACATGGCATGGCCGGGTCGCGCATCTGCGTGGCGCGCCAGGGTTTCCAGCGCACAATGCCTGATTGACTCATCTTTCGCCACTTGACCCCGGAGAGCGCATGAAAGAAACCCCCTACGCTTGGGTGGTGGTTTGGGCCACCTTTGTTTGTCTGGCACTGATCTTTGGCGTGTCGTATTCGTTCGCTGCTTTTTTTGAATCGTTTGCGACCGAGTTTGCGGCACAGCGGGCCGATGTGTCCTGGATTTTTGGCCTCTCGGGCTTTGTCTATTTTGTGCTGGGCGCGGGCGGCGGCATGTTGGCCGACCGGTTCGGGCCGCGCATCGTGTGTTCGGTCGGCATGGCGCTGATCGCATCGGGTTTGCTGGCCACCAGCTGGGCCACGTCTTTGCTGGCGGTGTATGTGAGCTACGGCTTGTTGGTGGGCCTGGGCATCGCCTTGGTCTACACCCCGTCGATTGCCAGTGTGCAGCCCTGGTTCACCACCCGCCGGGGTTTGGCCGGGGGCATCGCCAGTTCGGGCGTGGGGGCGGGCACTTTGCTGGTGCCGGTGTTGGTGGCCATGGCCATTGGCCCCATGCCTTGGCGCGAGGCGATGCAAGTTTTGGCGCTGAGCGTTTTGGTATTGGGTTTGCTGGCGGCGGCTTTGCTGCGGCGCGCACCGGCTGCCCCATCCCAAGGCGCGGGCGGCTCGGCTTTGGGCCTGACTTTGCGCGAAACCTTGCGCAGCCCGACCTTTCGCTGGCTGTACCTGGCCACGGTGCTGGCTTCGCCCGTGATGTTCATACCGTTTGCGCATGTGTCGGCCTCAGCCCGCGATTTGGGCTTGGGCGAAGCGTTTGCCGTGGGCTTGGTGGGGCTGATCGGCGTGGGCAGTTTGGTGGGACGCTTTGCGATTGGCCTAATGGCCGACCGGCTGGGGCGGGCGCAAACGCTGGTGCTGCTGCAGCTGTCCATGGGCGCTTCTTATGTGCTGTGGGGTGCGGCGGGTGGGCCGTTTTTGTTGGTGATTTTTGCGCTGTGGTTTGGCCTGAGTTATGGCAGCATCGTGTCGCTCTTGCCCGCCATTTGCATGGACTACTTTGGCGGCAAATCGGTGGCGAGTGTGGTGGGCACGCTCTACAGCGGGGCCGCTTTGGGCAATTTGCTCGGGCCTGTGCTGGCCGGCGCGGTGTTTGACTGGAGCGGGCATTATTTGGGCGTGATGGCGGTGTGCGGTGTTTTGTCGCTGTGCGCCACTTGGGCCTCGCAACACATGCAGCGCAGCGGGCAGGCGCGTTACTGACAAGCCAAGCCACGCGCCACACCAGGGCGGTGGCCCGAGATCTGAAAGGATGAGATGAACAACGATTTGCACGCGCTGCGGCGCATCCTCAAAAGTTGCCGCACCGTGGCAGTGGTGGGCCTGTCGGCCGACTGGCACCGACCCAGCTATTTCGCGGCCAAGTACATGCAGTCGCACGGTTTCAAGATCGTGCCAGTCAACCCGCGTTATGCGGGCCAAGAGATCTTGGGCGAGGCCTGTTACGCCAGCCTGGGCGACATCCCATTTCCAGTGGACATGGTCGATGTATTTCGCCGCAGCGAAGATGTGTTGCCGATCGCCGAGCAGACGCTGCAGATCGGCGCAAAGTGCCTGTGGCAGCAACTGGGTGTGGCCAACCCCGAGGCCGATGCCTTGGCACGCCAAGCCGGGATGGATTCGGTGAGCAACCGCTGCGTCAAAATTGAACACGCCCGGCTGTTTGGCGGCCTGAACTGGGTGGGGGTGAACACCGGCATCGTCTCGGCGAGGCGGCTGGTGTGAGGCCAGCCATCGCCCACGGGGGTGGACTCCTGCAAATTCAAGCCAACTTCTCATACCGAAAACCATGACCGACCGCCAATTTCACCCCGAGACCCTGGCCATCCACGCCGGGCAAATTCCCGACGCGGCGACCGGCGCACGCGCCTTGCCCATTTACCAAACCAGCAGCTTTGTGTTCGACAGCGCCGAGCACGCAGCGTCGCTGTTCAACCTGCAGACCTTTGGCAATGTGTATTCGCGCCTGAGCAACCCCACGGTGGCGGTGCTCGAAGAGCGTGTGGCCGCGCTCGAAGGCGGGCGTGCTGCGGTGGCCAGTGCCTCGGGCATGGCGGCCGAAACCATGGCGCTCATGACCATCTTGCAGTCGGGCGACCATGTGGTCGCTGCCGGGGCTTTGTACGGCGGCTCGGTCACGCTGCTGGCCGTGAGCCTGGCCAAGTTCGGCATCGAGACCAGCTTTGTAGACGCCACAAAACCCGAGGCCTTTGCCGCAGCCATGCGCCCCAACACCCGGGCGGTGTACGCCGAGAGCTTGGGCAACCCGAGCATGGTGGTGCTGGACATCGCCGCCGTGGCCGAGGTGGCCCATGCCCACGGCGTGCCCCTCATCATCGACAACACCGTGCCCAGCCCGCTGCTGTGCAACCCACTCGCATTGGGGGCCGACATCGTGGTGCATTCGGCGACCAAATACCTGGCGGGCCACGGCACCACCTTGGGCGGCGTGGTGGTCGAAGGCGGCAAATTCCCTTGGGACAACGGCAAGTTCCCGGGCATGACCGAGCCCTCGCAGGGCTACCACGGCGTGAAGTTTTACGAGACCTTTGGCGACTTTGGCTTCACCATGCGCTGCCGCATGGAAAGCCTGCGCGTATTCGGCGCGGCACTCAGCCCCATGAGCGCCTGGCAAATTTTGCAGGGCGTTGAAACACTGCCGCTGCGCATGCAAAAGCACTGCGACAACGCTTTAGGCGTGGCCAAGTTTTTGCAGGCCGACCCGCGTGTGGCCTGGGTCAATTACCCCGGCCTGCCCGACCATCCGCAACACGCCCTGATGCAGTGCCAGATGCGCGGGGCCTCGGGCCTGTTGGCGTTTGGGGTGAAAGGCGGCTTGGCGCAGGGCGTGACCTTCATCGAATCGGCCCAGTTCATGAGCCACCTGGTCAACATCGGCGACACGCGCACCCTGATCAGCCACCCGGCCAGCACCACGCATCGCCAGCTCGACGACGCCCAGCAACTGGCCGCGGGCGTGCCGCCCGACATGGTGCGCATTTCGGTGGGGCTGGAAAATCTGGACGACATCCTGTGGGACATCGACCAAGCGCTGGACAAGGCCAGCCGCTGAGCCACCCATTCACGGGCACGCGCCCCACCGATGGCGGACCAAAGCCCAAACGGGCCGTTCAGTAATTGAGCAAATTGCGCCGCACATGCACCAAGTGCTCGGTGGCGAGCGCTTTGGCCTGAACCGGGTCTCTGGCCTTGATGGCGTTCAACAGGGCGCGGTGTTCCGCCTGGTAGGCCAAGCGACGCTCGGGCGTGAGGCTGCGTTTTTTGAGCATGCCCCATTCGCCTTGGGCGCGGGCTTGGTTCATGAGTTTGAACAGCCGCGCCACAAATCCGTTGTGCGCAGCACGCGCAATGATTTCGTGGAACATGCCGTCCCACACTTCGAACTCTTCCACGCTGGTGGCCGCTTCGGCACGCGTGCAGCAGTTGTCCATTTGGTCAAAATCGGCGGTGGTCGCATTGCCAATCACCATCTCGATGATGGCGGGCTCCAAGGCCATGCGTGCGTCCATGAGTTCGGCGGGGCTGGTGTGCCAAGCGGCCTCCGAAGTGGCCAATGGGGCTGCCTTTTTGGTGCTTCGGCTCGCCAACACTTTGTCGGTGACGTACGTGCCGCTGCCCACGGTTTGCGCGATCAGGCCTTGCGCCTTCATGTCGGCCAACACCTTGCGCACCGTGCTGCGGCTGATGTGGTACTGCTCGCCAAACTCGCGCTCGGTGGGCAGTCGTTCACCGACCTGCCACTGGCCGCTGTGCAACTGGTCAAGCAAGGTGGCGCGAAAGAGGTAGGAAGTGTCCACGGTGGTTGGCGGGGGGTCAAAAACCAAATCATACCAATGTTGGCCTCGTCCTCAAACCCACTGAAAAGTTCAGCCTTTACCCGTGAAAACCCTCATGCTGATTGTCCTGTACGCGTCTTGACCGGCCTTTCTTAATCCGTATGATGGTTTAAATTGGTTGTGTTTCAACCCATTTTTCACTGGCAAGCGCCAGCTTGCCGCCCGCCTCAGGAGAAGAATTTTGCGCATCGCCACATTTGTTCACAACGGAAAACGCCAAGTTGGCCAGGTCTCGGCCGACGGCCTGCAAGTCACGCCCTTTGCATTGAGTGAGGCGCAAGCCCAGCGTGGCGCACAGCCCCTCATTGAAGCCTTGGTCGCCGGGCTGTCGCTGCCCGCCGCCAGCGGTGCAGCACTGGCCGTGTCCGAGGTCAAGCTCGAATCGCCCCTGCCTGTGCCGCGCCGCAACGTGTGGTGCGTGGGCCGCAACTACCATGCGCATGCCAAAGAGCTGCAGGCTTCGGTCTTCAAAGACAGCAACACCGACACCAAGGCTTGGCCCATTGTGTTCACCAAAGTGCCCGAGTGCGTGGTCGGCCCGACCGACGATGTGCAGCTGCCGGGCGCAGAGGTGTCCGACCAAATCGATTACGAGGCCGAGCTGGCCGTGATCATCGGCCAAGGCGGCAAAAACATCAGCCAAGCCGACGCCATGAAGCATGTGTTTGGCTACACCGTGGTCAACGACGTGACCGCCCGCGACGTGCAGATGCGCCATCAGCAATGGGACATGGGCAAGTCGTTTGACACCTTTTGCCCCATGGGCCCATGGATCGTGACGGCCGACGAAATCGACGGTCGGCAGACCCGCGTGCGCTGCTGGGTCAATGGTGAGTTGCGCCAAGACGGCCCGACCGAGAACATGATTTTCGACATCCCCACCTTGATCGAAACCATCTCACGCGGCATCACGCTCTACCCTGGCGACATCATCGCCACCGGCACACCGGCCGGCGTGGGCATGGGCCTGAATCCGCCCCGCTACATCGCCAAGGGTGATGTGATCCGCGTTGAAATCGATGGTGTGGGCCACATCGAAAACCGTTTCGTTTAAGCCCCGCGTTTCATTTACTTCCCCGTCCCGCCAGCAGGGCTTTGGCCCTGCGCCCCTCACCACAAGGAGACTCCGCATGAACCCAAGAGCACGCATCAGTGCCGTTCTCAGCCTGGCCCTGGCCCTGAACTTGACCAGTGTCGCGCCCACCGCCATGGCCCAGGCCTATCCGACCAAGCCCGTCACGATGGTGGTGCCCTTCCCACCGGGCGGCGTGGCCGACACCGTGGGGCGTCCGGTGGCCGAGGCCATGTCGCGTCACCTCAAGCAAAGCATCGTCGTTGAAAACAAGGGCGGTGCAGGTGGCGGCATTGGCATGGCGCAAGTGGCCAAATCCAAAGGCGATGGCTACACCTTGTTGATGGCCTTGTCGTCATTGGTGGTGCTGCCCGAAGCCGCCAAAATTTTGCAACGCCCGCCCATGTACGAGATGCACCAGCTCAAACCGGTGGCCCGCTTCACGGCCGACCCCACGGTGCTGGTGGTGCGTGCCGACAGCCCCTGGAAAACTTACGCTGAATTCATCGCCTACGCGAAAGCCAACCCCGGTCGCATCAGCTTTGGTTCGTCTGGCAATTACGGCACCATGCATGTGCCCATGGAGCAACTGAAAGCCGTCACGTCGACCTTCATGTTGCATGTGCCCTACACCGGTGCTGGCCCGGCCGTCTTGTCTTTGCTTGGAGGCCAAATCGAAGCCTTGTCGACTGGCCCTGCCAGCGTGCGGCAGCACATCGCATCGGGCCGTTTGCGTGCCCTGGCGCATTGGGGTGACGGCCGCTTGGCCAGCATGCCCAGCGTGCCCAGCTTGAAAGAGTTGGGGGTGCCGATCCAGTATTCACAGTGGGCGGGTTTGTTTGTGCCCGCCGACACCCCAACTGCGGTGATTGACCAATTGCGCCAAGCCGCCAAATTTGCCGCTCAAGATGCCCGCGCCGTGGGCGCGTTGACCGCGGCAGGCACGTCTTTCATGTACCAAGACGCGCCCGAGTTTGAGCGCTTTGTTCAGACCGATGCCAAAGAAATGAGCGCCTTGGTCACCCGCATCGGCAAGGTCGATTGACCCGCCAGCGGTCCACGCCTTGCACACTGCTCACCCCCTCAATCCACCGGAGACAAACCATGATCAACTTTCCTCAAACCCTGAAGCTCGCCGCCCTGACTTTGGCCATGACCTCAGGCCTGGCGCAGGCCCAAAACTACCCCAATCGCGCGGTCAAAATCGTGGTGCCTTTTGCTGCAGGCGGGCCTGCTGACAACTATGCCCGTTTCATTGCACAGCGTTTGGGTGATTCGTTCAAACAGTCGTTTGTGGTGGACAACAAGCCTGGTGCTGGTTCGATCATTGGCACCGACTTTGCGGCCAAGTCGCCCGCCGACGGTTACACCTTGCTGTTGATGTCGAACACCCAAACCGTCAACGAGTCCTTGATCCCCAACAAGCCTTTTGGCTTGATGAAAGATTTTGTCGGCGTCGCCCCGATCAACTACTCCAACTTGCTGTTGGTGGTGCACCCCTCGGTGCCGGTCAAGTCCGTCGGTGAATTGGTGGCCATGGCCAAAGCCCAACCCGGCAAGCTGAACTTCGCCTCTTCCGGCAACGGCACGCCTTACCACATGGCCGGTGAACTCTTCAAATACATGGCTGGCGTGGACATGACACACGTCCCCTACAAAGGCAGCTCGGGTGCTCGCACCGACATCGTGGGCGGTCAAGTCGATGTGATGTTCGATGCCGAAACCACCATGGCTGAATTTGCACGCAATGGCAAAGTGCGCGCTTTGGGTGGCACAGGCTTGGCCCGTTCGGCCAACTTGAAAGAACTGCCCACTGTGGCCGAGACCGTGCCCAAATACGAAGCCACCATCTGGTTGGGTTTGATGTCACCCAAGGGCACCCCGGCCGATGTGGTCAGCAAGCTCAACGCCGAAATGACCAAGATCGTGAACGACCCCGAAGTCAAAGCCACTTGGGCCAAACAAGGTGCCGTGCCTTTGTCGATGGGTGTGGCCGACTTCGAGAAATACCTCTTGGCCGACATTGCCAAGTGGGGCAACATCGTCAAGGCATCGGGCATCAAACCCAACTGATGCGGACATGACGGCGTCGTTTGCATTCGATCTGAATGGGCAGGGCGTGTCGGTGCAGGCCGCGCCCGAGCAAAGCTTGCTGGATGTGTTGCGCAACCACTTGCAGCTCAAGGCCACCCGCATGGGCTGTACGCAGGGCGAATGCGGCGCTTGCCGCGTGATCGTGGATGGCCAAGCCGTGGCGTCTTGTGAAACGCCGCTGTGGTCCGTTGCGGGCAAGTCGGTGACCACCTTAGAGGGCTTGGGCACACGCGCCAAACCGCATGCCTTGCAAACCGCCTTCATTGAAGCGCAAGCCATGCAGTGCGGCTTTTGTACCAGTGGCATCCTGATGTCGGCAGCTGCGCTGCTGCACCGCCAGCCCCAGCCCACCCGGGCAGAAATTGTGCAGGTGCTGGACAAGCACCTGTGCCGTTGCGGCGCGCACAACAGGGTAGTGCATGCCCTTGAAAAAGCTGCGGCGCAGATGGCCACGCCATGAGCCCGGTATCCCTCAAAGCCCAACCCTTGCTGCGCCAATGGCTGGCTTTGCGAGCCGATGGGCAAGTGCAGGCCTTTTCGGGCAAGGTCGATTTGGGACAAGGCATTTCGCACGCGCTGCGCTTGATCGTGGCCGAAGAATTGCGACTGCACCCCGAGCAAATAGACATGGTGCCCGCCAGCACCACGTTCAGCCCGGATGAGGCCGTGACCTCGGGCAGCTTGTCGGTTCAGCACTCGGGTGCAGCACTGCGCTGTGCGGCGGCGCATTGGCGCGAAACCTGCCGCCACACCATGGCACAGCGTTGCGGTGTGCCCGTGGATGCGGTGCGCTGCGAGAACGGGGTCTTCACCGCAGGGGCCACCAGCGCCCACTACGCAGAACTGGTGTCTGAGCACATGTGGGATGCGCTTATTGACCCGGTCCATGTGAACGCCGTGCATGCCCGACATGACCGGTGCGCCTTGAACCCCGCACACACGCCCATCCGGCCCGACGTGGCGGCCAAAGTGTTTGGTGAATTTGAATACATCCACGACCGCGTCATGCCCGGCATGTGCCACGGCAGGGTGTTTCGCCCCGACACGCTCGGTGCCGTGGCGATTGAGCGCGATTTGCTGGATTTGCACGCGCAGTTGTTGTCGCGCGCAGGCGTGCTGGCGGTGGTGCACGACGGCCTCTTGCTTGGCGTGCTGAGCGCGTCAGAACATGTTTTGGGCGTGATTGACCGCCAGATCCAAGAGGGCGTTGCACAAGGCCGTTTTTGGCGTCAACAAGCCGAGGTGCCCGACCCGCATGACGTGCCGGGCTGGTTGAAGTCGCAGCCGCTGGAGACCACGGTCATCGTGGACACCCCAGGCGCGTTGCCTGCAGCCCAAGCGCTGAAGCGCGTCAGCGCCGAATTTCAACGGCCTTTTGTGCAGCACGCCTCCATTGGGCTGTGCTGCGCGTTGGCGCTTTGGCCAGACGCAGGCCAACTTCAGGTTTGGAGCCACACCCAAGGCATTTACAACCTGCGGCGCGACTTGGCACTGGCGTTTGACATGCCCAACGCGCAAGTGCAGGTCACCCACGTCGAAGGCGCAGGCTGCTATGGCCACAACGGCGCAGACGATGTGGCATGGGATGCCGCTTGGTTGGCACGGCAAGTGCCCGGGCGGCCGGTGCGCGTGCAGTGGAGCCGGTCGGCCGAATTGGGCCACGCGCCTTTGGCGCCTGCGATGGCGGTGCGCATCGACGCGGGTTTGGGCGAAGACGGCCAATTGCGCGAATGGACACAAACCGTTTGGAGCCAAGGCCATGGCACACGGCCCGGGCGAGACAAAACACCTGCTTTGCTGGGTGCGTGGCAAACCGCTGCGCCAACGCCGGTGATCATGGCGGTCAATGCCGCGATGGCAGTGGGCGGCGGCTCTGAGCGCAATGCCGAGCCGCCC